>JAAYCV010000289.1 GCA_012729605.1 Ramlibacter sp.
GACCGGCGGCAGCCAGCACGATGGCGTCATACTGGCCTTCATCCAGCTTGCGCAGACGGGTATCAAGGTTGCCGCGCAAGGGCTCAATGCGCAGGTCCGGACGCTGCGCGCGCAGCAGCACGGTGCGGCGCAGGCTGGAGGTGCCGAGCACGCCACCCTGCGGCACATCGTCCAGGCTGGCGCATTGCGGCGAGACAAAGGCATCGCGCGGATCTTCGCGCTCCATCACGCAAGCGAGCTCGAAACCAGGCGGCAGCTCCATCGGCACATCCTTGAGCGAGTGCACCGCCAGATCGGCTCGGCCCTCTTCCAGTGCCAGCTCCAGCTCCTTGACGAACAGGCCCTTGCCGCCCACCTTGCTCAGCGTGCGATCCAGGATCTGGTCGCCGCGCGTAGTCATGCCAAGCAGCGTGACCGTGTGTCCCTGCTGCTCCAGCAGGGCCTTGACATGCTCGGCCTGCCACAGGGCAAGGCGGCTTTCGCGGGTAGCGATGGTGAGGTTCAGGGGAGAAGTTGCTTGTGTCATGCGCGCGCAGGCAGGCCTGCCAGATAAGGTCAATAGGGTGTGGTGCGCCCTTGCGGACGCTGATCCTGATGCTGCGATGCTAGCACGGGCACCGGGGAAAACGCCGGCGGCATTCTGCTGCCACGGCAGGCATCGTTACAATGGGGGTTTGGCTTGCCGCTGCGCAAGCCCCGTCATTTTCTGGCCACTGCGGCCTGTCTTTTCCGATTGTTTCTGCCATGTCCACCTCCCACAACCAGCTCGATACCAAGTCCCAGGCCTGGTCTGCCCTGTTCAGCGAACCCATGAGCGAACTGGTGCAGCGCTATACCGCCAGCGTGTTCTTCGACAAGCGCCTGTGGCAGGCCGACATGCAGGGCAGCCTGGCGCACGCCGAGATGCTGGCCGCCCAGGGCATCATCAGCCAGGACGATCGCGCCGCCATCGAGCGCGGCATGGCGCAGATCAAGTCCGAAATCGAGGCCGGCAGCTTCGACTGGAAGCTGGAGCTGGAAGACGTGCACCTGAACCTGGAAGCGCGCCTGACCCAGCTGATCGGCGATGCCGGCAAGCGCCTGCACACCGGCCGCAGCCGCAACGACCAAGTCGCCACCGACATCCGCCTCTGGCTGCGTGACGAGATCGACCTGATCCTGGGCCTGCTGCGCGAGGTGCAAGGCGCGCTGGTCGATGTCGCCGGCCGCAACGTCGACGTGATCCTGCCTGGCTTCACCCACCTGCAGGTGGCGCAGCCGGTGAGCTTTGCGCACCACCTGCTGGCCTATGTGGAAATGTTCGCGCGCGACGAGGAGCGACTGCAGGACGTGCGCAAGCGCGTCAACCGCCTGCCGCTGGGCAGTGCCGCACTGGCCGGCACCACATATCCGCTGGACCGCGAGCGCGTGGCACGCACGCTGGGCATGGAAGGTGTCTGCCAGAACAGCCTGGACGCCGTGAGCGACCGCGACTTTGCCATCGAATTCACCGCCGCCGCATCGCTGATCATGGTGCATGTCTCGCGCCTGAGCGAAGAACTGATCCTGTGGATGAGCCAGAACTTTGCCTTTATCCGCATCGCCGACCGCTTCACTACCGGCAGCAGTATCATGCCGCAGAAGAAGAACCCGGACGTGCCCGAGCTGGCACGCGGCAAGACCGGCCGCGTGGTGGGCCACCTGATGGGGCTGATCACGCTGATGAAGGGCCAGCCGCTGGCCTACAACAAGGACAACCAGGAAGACAAGGAACCGCTGTTCGACACCGTCGATACCGTGCGCGACACGCTGCGCATCTTTGCCGAGATGGTCGGCGGCCAGCTGAACCCGGCCACGGGCACCAAGGAAGGCGGCATCACGGTCAACCCCGAAGCCATGCGTTCTGCCGCCAGCAAGGGCTATGCCACGGCTACCGACCTGGCCGATTACCTGGTCAAGAAGGGCCTGCCCTTCCGCGATGCCCACGAAGTGGTGGCGCACGCCGTCAAGACGGCGCAGGACCAGGGCGTGGACCTGGCCGAGCTGCCGCTGGCCACGCTGCAGCAGTTCAACCCGGACATCCAGCAAGACGTGTTCGAGCAGGCACTGACGCTGGAAGCTTCGCTGAATGCACGCAATACCCTGGGCGGCACCGCACCGGCGCAGGTGCAGGCGCAACTGGCGCGCCACACGCAGCGCCTGCAGGCAGGCCAGGCATGATCGGCCAGACCGAGATGCTGCTGGGCGCCGCACTGGCGCTGACCGTGTTTGCCTGCTGGCAGATCCTGAGTGGCGTGCTTGGCCTGAAAAAGCATGGCCCCGAATACGCCCGCGCTGTCGGCCGTCGCCTGGTGCTCACCACGATCGCCTTTATCGCGATTCCGCTGCTGATCTGGCTCGGCCAGGACCAGTGGGGTGAGCGTACCGGCCTGTACGCCTTTCTGGCAGGCCTGGTCACGGTCAACGCGATCTGGTTCCGCAAGCTGCGCTAAGGCCCTAGGCCAGCTCCCAGCGACGCTGCGCCGCCATCACGGCATCGGGATATTTCGATTGGCCGCGTGAGCCGTTGTACCGCCCCAGCGCCATGAACAGATTGCCTTTCTCGCGATTCAGGTAATAGCGCAGGATCGCGCAGCCAAAGCGCAGGTTGGTCTGCTGGTGGAACAGCGCCGCCGGATCGCCATCGCCGATGGTGCGCGCCCAGAACGGCATCACCTGCATCAGTCCGCGCGCGCCTACCGACGA
>JAAYCV010000290.1 GCA_012729605.1 Ramlibacter sp.
CGTGATTCTGGTCACCGGCGATGCCTATGTCGATCACCCCAGCTTCGGCATGGCGGTGATTGGCCGCGTGCTGGAGGCCCAGGGCTTCCGCGTGGGCATCATTGCCCAGCCCGATTGGCAGAGCGCCGAACCGTTCAAGGCGCTGGGCAAGCCCAATCTGTTCTGGGGCGTGACCGGCGGCAACATGGACAGCATGATCAACCGCTACACGGCGGACCGCAAGATCCGCAGCGATGACGCCTACACGCCGGGCGACATCGGCGGCAAGCGGCCCGATCGCGCCGCCATCGTCTACAGCCAGCGCTGCCGTGAAGCCTACAAGGACGTGCCTATTGTGCTGGGCGGCATCGAAGGCAGCCTGCGCCGCATTGCCCATTACGATTACTGGAGCGACAAGGTGCGCCGCAGCATGGTGGTGGATAGCAAGTGCGACCTGCTGCTCTATGGCAATGCCGAGCGTGCCCTGATCGAGGTCGCGCACCGCCTGGCGCGCCGTGAGCCGGTCAGCAGCATCACCGATGTGCGCGGCACTGCCTTTGTCATGCGTTCCTCGCCCGAGGGCTGGTTCGAGATCGATTCCACCGAGGTCGATCAGCCGGGCCGTATCGAGGAACACGTCAACCCTTATCAGACTACCGGCGAGCAGGCCGCGGGGCAGGGCACCAGTTGTGATGCCGCCGCGCCGTCGCCAGAGCCGGCCGTGCAGCCGATCCGCATCGTGCGCGAGGCCTCGAAAGCCGTGCAGCGTCCGCCGCGCGAGCGTACCGTGATCCGCCTGCCCAGCTACGAGCAGGTCAAGGCCGATCCGGTGCTGTACGCGCACGCCAACCGGGTGCTGCACCTGGAAACCAACCCCGGCAATGCACGCGCGCTGGTGCAGGCGCATGGCGAGGGCACGACTGCGCGCGATGTCTGGCTGACACCGCCCCCGATTCCGCTGACGACCGAGGAAATGGACTGGGTGTTCGACCTGCCGTATGCGCGCAGCCCTCATCCGTCCTACGCCGACGAAAATGGCCGCCACGACGGCGCCACCAAGATCCCGGCCTGGGAGATGATCCGCTTCTCGGTCAACATCATGCGCGGCTGCTTTGGCGGCTGTACCTTCTGCAGCATCACCGAGCACGAAGGCCGCATCATCCAGAGCCGCAGCGAAGATTCCATCATCCGCGAGCTGGAAGACATGCGCGACAAGGTGCAGGGCTTTACCGGCGTCGTCAGCGACCTGGGCGGCCCGACCGCCAATATGTATCGCCTCGGCTGCAAGAGCAAGGAGATCGAGGCCGCCTGCCGCAAGCCGAGCTGCGTCTACCCGGACGTCTGCCAGAACCTGCATACGGATCATGATCCGCTGATCAGCATCTACAAGCGTGCGCGCAAGCTGCCGGGCGTGAAGAAGGTGCTGATCGGTTCCGGCTTGCGCTACGACCTGGCGGTGAAATCGCCCGAGTACATCAAGGAGCTGGTGCAGCACCACGTGGGTGGCTACCTGAAGATTGCGCCGGAGCACACCGAGCAGGGCCCGCTGTCCAAGATGATGAAGCCGGGTATTGGTACCTATGACCGCTTCAAGCAGCTGTTCGAGAAGTACAACGCCGAAGCCGGCAAGAAACAGTTCCTGATCCCGTACTTCATTGCGGCGCACCCGGGCACCAGCGACGAGGACATGATGAACCTGGCGGTCTGGCTCAAGCGCAACGGTTTCCGTGCTGACCAGGTGCAGACCTTCTACCCGAGCCCGATGGCGACCGCCACCACCATGTACCACACGCGGCTGAACCCGCTCAAGGGCATCCACCGTCCGGGTGGCCCGAATGCGGATCGTGCCGAGAGCGTGGACGTAGTCAAGGGCGATCGTCGACGCCGCCTGCACAAGGCGTTCTTGCGCTATCACGACCCGAACAACTGGCCGCTGCTCCGCGAGGCGCTCAAGGCAATGGGCCGGCAGGACCTGATCGGCAATGGCAAGCAGCACCTGATCCCGACCTGGCAGCCGATCAGCGATGGCAGCTACCAGAGCCCGCGCCGCACCAATTCCACGCCGGCCGGCAAGACGGCCGAGGCCGCGCCCACGGCGCGCCGGCAGCCGCGCAAGGGCAGCCTGCTGACGCAGCATACCGGACTGCCGCCGCGCAGCCAGGGAGCCGGCAAGCCGGCGCTGGGCGGCAACAAGCCGCGGCTGGACAGCAAGAGCGGCAGCCCGGCCGGGCGCGGCAAGCGCAGCCGCTGATTGCCAAGGCCGGTTTTGCGCCGGCCTCAGCCCATCTGGCTCAGCATCTTGCGGAATCGCGCCAGCGACAGCATGAACAGCACGCTGCCGATCACCAGCAGTGCCAGCATCTGCGGCCAGACGATATCGAAGCCGGCCCCGCGATAGAGAATCGCCTGGCTGGCCGAGACAAAGTGCGTGGTCGGCGCGACCATCATCACGTTTTGCACGAACTCCGGCATGCTCTCGCGCGGCGTGCTGGCGCCGGACAGCATTTGCAGCGGCATCATGATCAGCAGCATCAGCAGGCCAAACTGCGGCATGGTGCGGGCCACCGTGGCCAGGAAAATCCCGAGCGAGGTGGTGGAAAACAGGTGCAGCGCTGCCACCGCCAGGAACAGCCAGACCGAGCCCTCGATCGGAATGCGCAGCCAGCCCTGGACCACGAACACCATCGACATGGCGGTCGCCAATAGCACCACTACCGCCATCGACCAGACCTTGGACAGCATGATCTCTACCGGCCGCACCGGCATCACCAGCAGGTGTTCGATGGTGCCATGCTCGCGTTCGCGGATCAGCGCCGCCCCGGTCAGGATGATGGACAGCATGGTGATGATGTTGATGATCTCCATCACGCCCAGCGTCCAGGTCTGCGTCAGCGTCGGGTTGAAGCGCATGCGTTGCTCGATCTGCACGGGCAGCGGCGTGCTGCCGCGGTGGCCCTGCACGAACTCGGCCACCTCGCTATGCACGATTTGCGTCACGTAGCCGCTGCCGCTGAAGGCCTGGCTCATGCGCGTGGCGTCCACGTTGAGCTGGATCGCCGGTTGCCGTCCGGCCAGCACATCACGCTGGAAGTTGGGCGGGATATTGAGCGTGAAGGTGTAGCGGCCGGCATCCATGCCGGCATCCATTTCGTGGATCTCGATCAATTGCGGTGGCAGGAAGTAGGGCGGCAGCAGGCCGGAGATGATGCGGCCGGACAGCTGCGAGCGGTCTTCGTCGACGATGGCGATCGGCACCTTGCTCAGCGTTTCCGGGGCCGAGCGCGATACCGCATAAATCGCCAGCGTGAACGAGTAGATGATCAGCACCAGCATGATCGGATCGCGCAGCAGGCTCCAGAATTCCTTGATGCCGAGGCGGAAGATATGGCCGATTTGCATGTCAGCGCTCCTGCTTCTTCAGCAGCAGGATCGAGATCACCAGGATCAGCGGTGCCCAGACCAGCAGCGGCCAGAAGCTGCTGGCCAGATCGGAAAAACCCAATGCCTTGCCAAACACGCCACGGCTGATCAGCAGCATGTAGGTGGCCGGATGGGACTCGCCAATCAGCCGGCCCACGCCTTCGAGTGAGCTGACGGGCGTCATCAGGCCGGTAAAGCTGGTGGCCGGCAGCATGGTGACCAGCATGGTGATGAAGATGGCGGCAATCTGCGAACGCGTGAAGATGGAGGCAAACAGGCCGAGCCCGGTCGAGAAGATGATGAACAGCAGCGTGCCCAGCGCCAGCGTCGGAAAGCTGCCCTTGATCGGCACGTCAAACAGCGTTACCGCCATCAGCGTCATCAGCAGGAAACTGACCATGCCCATCACGATATAGGGCAGCTGCTTGCCGAGCAGGAATTCGGTGCGCGTCACCGGCGTCACGTACAGGTTCATGATCGAGCCCATCTCCTTTTCGCGCACGACCGAGAGCGCCGCGAGCATGGCCGGGATCATCAGCAGCATCAGCGGCATCACGGCTGGCACCATGGCCGGCAGGCTTTTCACGTCCGGGTTGTAGCGGAAACGCGTTTCCACCTGGATCGTCGATTGCGGCGCGCGGCCCATGCGCTCGGTGCTGAGCTGGGTCAGCCACTGCTGGTGCATGCCTTGCACATAGCCCTGGATGGTTTCGGCGCGCTGCGGAATCGCGCCATCAATCCAGACCGCGATGCTGACCGGCTGGCCGCGCTGCAGGTCGCGCGAGAAGCCGGACGGAATTTCCAGCGCCATGGTGATCTGGTTGGCGCGCATCGCCTGGTCCAGTTGCCGGTAATCCTGCAGCGGCGGCATTTCCTCAAAATAGCGCGAGCCGGACAGGTTGTTGACATAGTTCTGGCTCAGCACGGTCTGATCCCGATCGAGCACGGCAAAGCGCAAGTCTTCCACGTCCATGGTGATGCCGTAGCCAATGATGACCATCAGCAGCAGGCTGCCGAACAGCGCCATGATGCCGCGCACCGGATCGCGCTGCAGTTCCAGCGATTCGCGCAGCGCGTAGCTGAACAGGCGGCGCAGGCTGAAGCCGCGCTGCGGGCGATGGCTGGTAGCTGCTGCAGGTTCCACTGCCGGGACTGCGGCCGCTGGCGTAGCGGTGCTGCCGCTGTCGGCACCGGCTTCAAGCAGGTAGCCGATAAAGGCATCTTCGAGCGAGGCGGCACCGCGCTTTTCCACCAGCCGCGCCGGCGTATCGCTGTCCAGTACCTTGCCGGCGTGCATCATCGACATGCGGTCGCAGCGCTCGGCCTCGTTCATGAAGTGGGTCGAGAGGAAGATGGTGACGCCGTCCTTGCGAGACAGTTCGATCAGCAGCCGCCAGAAGGCATCCCGGGCCACCGGATCAACCCCCGAGGTGGGCTCATCGAGGATCAGCAACTCGGGTTTGTGCACCATGGCCACCGCCAGCGACAGGCGCTGACGCATGCCCAGCGGCATGTTCGAGGGCAGACTGTCGGCCGCATCGGCCAGACCGAAACGCTGGATCATCTCCTCGACACGAGCCGGAATCTGCTCCTCGGGCACGGCAAACAGCCGGGCATGCAGCACCAGGTTCTGGCGCACGGTCAGCTCGCTGTACAGGGAAAAGGCCTGGGACATGTAGCCCACCCGCCGGCGGGTGTCGATGTCCCTCGGACTGACCTCGCGGCCGAACAGCCAGGCCTGGCCCTCGCTGGCCGGCAGCAGCCCGGTGAGCATCTTCATGGTGGTGGTCTTGCCGCAGCCGTTGGAGCCGAGGAAGCCGAAGATCTCGCCC
>JAAYCV010000291.1 GCA_012729605.1 Ramlibacter sp.
AGGACTGCATCCGCATCCACGATGTGCTGCCGCCAGCCGGGCGCATGGGCGCTGCCGTGCCGTACGCGACCGAAGCGCGCGCCGATGGTGCCGAGGTGATCCGTGTCGATATGGACGATGCCACGCTGCGCTACACGGCGCGCATCGAGGACACCACGGTTTTCCCCCCAGCCTTCACGGATGCACTGGTCTGGCTGCTGGCGTCCTATCTGGCCGGTCCGGTAATCAAGGGCGATGCTGGCGCGCAGATGGCCAGCGTGTGCTTGAAGGCATTCCAGTCGGTCTACGCCGCGGCCACGGTATCTGACAGCAACCAGCAACGACCGGCGCGCGATCATGTGCCTGGCTGGATTCAGGCGCGGGGTTGAGCATGGCAAACATCCGTACGCTGAAAACCAGCTTCACCGGCGGCGAGATTTCGCCGGAAATGTTTGGCCGCATCGATGACGTCAAGTTCCAGAACGGCCTGGCCATCTGCCGCAACTTCGTGGTCAAACCGCATGGACCAGTTGAGAACCGCGCGGGCTTCAGCTTCGTACGCGCCGCCAAGGACAGCAGCAAGCGCGTGCGCCTGATCCCGTTCACGTTCAGCACCGACCAGACGATGGTGCTGGAAATGGGCGCAGGCTATTTCCGCTTCCATACCAACGGATCCACCCTGATGAGCGGTAGCGTGCCTTACGAGGTGGTCGCGCCGTACACCGAGGCAGACCTGTTTGATATCCACTACGTGCAAAGCGGTGACGTGCTGACGCTGGTACACCCGAACTACGCGCCGCGCGAGCTGCGCCGGCTGGGCGCTACCAACTGGCAGCTGACGACCATCGCGTTTGTGCCGGCCATCACGGCTCCTACCGGCGTGACGGCGGTGGCTGCTGGCCACACGGAAGCCAAGTACACCTACAAATACGTGGTTACGGCCATCGACGCCGATGGCACCGGGGAATCTGTTGCATCTGCCGTCAGCACCGTGACGGGCAACCTGTTCGAGACGGGCGCTACTGTCACCATCAGCTGGTCGCCGGTGGCCGGTGCATCGCGTTACCAGGTCTACAAGCTGCAAGCCGGCCTGTACGGTTACCTGGGCGAGACGAACACCACCAGCCTGATCGATGACAACATCGCGCCGGACCTGAGCGCCACGCCGCCGCGGTATGACGACCCGTTCAGCGGTGTCGGCAACTACCCGGCAGCCGTCAGCTACTACGAGCAGCGCCGTGTGTTTGCCGGTACGCGCAACAAGCCGCAGACGGTATGGATGACCAAGGCCGGCACCGAGACGAACATGGCGTATTCGATCCCGGTCCGTGACGATGACCGCATCGCGTTCCGCGTGGCAGCGCGCGAGGCGAACACCATCCGCCACATCGTGCCGCTGACCCAACTGATGCTGCTGACGTCATCGGCAGAGTGGCAGGTTGGCACCAGCAACAGCGATGTGCTGTCGCCCAGCACGATCAACGTGAAGCCCCAGAGCTACGTGGGCGCGTCCAACGTGCAGCCGGTCATCATCAACAACACGCTGATCTACGGCGCTGCGCGTGGCGGCCACGTGCGCGAGCTGGCCTACAACTGGCAGGCTGGCGGCCACCTGACGGGCGATCTGTCGCTGCGCACGCACCACCTGTTCGATAACCTGGACGTCTTGGACATGGCCTACAGCAAGGCTCCGCTGCCGGTCGTGTGGTTCGTGTCGTCGTCCGGCAAGCTGCTGGGCCTGACCTACGTGCCTGAGCAGCAGGTCGGAGCCTGGCATCAGCACGACACCGATGGCGTGTTCGAATCCTGCGCCGTGGTGGCCGAGGGCCGGGAGGATGTGCTGTATGTCGTCGTGCGCCGCCACATCAACGGCCAGGACGTGCGCTACATCGAGCGCCAGGAGACGCGGCAGTTCGTGGACCAGGCAGATGCCTTCTTCGTGGATAGCGGCCTGCGCTACGAGGGTGCGCCGGCAGACACCTTCACCGGCCTGGGCCACCTGGAGGGAAAGGCGGTCAGCATTCTGGCCGATGGTGCCGTGCACCCGCAGCGCGTGGTGACTGGTGGCCAGATCACACTGGATGTGGAGGCCAGCACGGTGCAGATCGGTCTACCGTACCAGGCGGATATGCAGACGCTGCCGCTGGCGGCGCAGCTGCGTGACGGATCGTTTGCCCAGGGCCGGTTCAAGAACGTGAACAAGGTCTGGCTGCGCGTGCATCGGTCAAGCGGCATCTGGACGGGGCCGAGCATGGACGAACTGGTGGAATCCAAGCAGCGCACGACCGAGCCCTACGGTTCGCCGCCGGCGCTCAAGACCGAGGAAATCCAGATCGTGCTGACGCCGACCTGGGCGGACAGTGGCCAGGTGTGCCTGCGCCAGTCTGATCCGCTGCCGCTGACGGTGGTCAACATTACCAGCGAGGTGGCGCTGGGGGGCTGACGGCGGCCATGTGCACATACCTGATGCCGGGGGCGATACCTTCCCAGCATCAAGAGAGGTGCAACATGGGATTTACCGCTGGACAGATGGCGACTGCATCGCTGGTGGGGCAAGGTGCCGGCGTCGCCATGCAGGGCATCGGCACGTACTTCAGCGCGGCCACGCAAAAGGAAAACCTGCGAGCGCAGGCCGCCATGGCCGAGGTCAACGCGCGCATTGCCGAGATGGGCGCGCAGTCTGCGCTGCGCTCCGGCCAGTACGAGGTCGGCCGCCTGACGCTGCAGGCCGGGCAGCTGAAGGGCCGCCAGCGTGCAGCCTTGGCCGGCAGTGGCGTGGTCATGGGCGAGGGCAGTGCGCGCGAGGTGCAGGCGTCCACGGATGTCATGAAGGACATCGACAAGAACGCGCTGCTGGCCAACGCCGTGAGCCAGGCCTGGGGTCAGCGCATGCAGGGTGTGAACTACCAGAACGAGGCGATCTACGCACGCGCCAATGCCAAGGGTATCAACCCGCTGATGCAGGCCGGTACGTCGCTGCTGGGCGGCGCGTCGCAAGTGGCGGCCAGCTGGTACCAGATGAAGCAGGCCGGGGCGTGGGGCAACAACAAGCCCGCTCCGGTCGAGGACCGCAGCGATTACAGCCCTGTCTGGAAACCTGTTAGCTGGAGTTGATGACATGAGAATCCCCGCATACGACGACCTGCGCGTCGGGCTGAATCAGTTGCCGACGCCGACCATGCGCTCCGGCGAAGTGCAGGACACGGCCAGCCGGCAGATCACAGCCGCCGGCCAGGGGTTACAGCGCGCTGGCCAGGATCTGACCAAGCACGTGCTGGAGCTGCAGCAAGAGGTCAACGACACCATGCTGATGGGTCGGCTGAACCTTATCAAAGGGCATGCCATCGAGCTGGAGCACAACCAGCAGACAGGCTTTCGGATGCTGAAGGGTGACCAGGCGCTGACCCGTCCGGACAACATGGCGCTGGAAGACGAGTACGGCAACGCGCTGCAAAAGTTCATCGAGCAGCAGGGCGAGGGCTTGGCTCCTGCCGTGCTGTCCCGGTATCGGGAGCAAGCCGGCAATATGGTGAACGGCCTGCGTGAGCGCGCCATGGTGCACCGCAATGGCGAGTACGCCAATTACAGGGCCAAGCAGTACGAAGCCATCATCGGCACGGCATCGCGCGAGATCGCCATCAATCCGGGCGACGAGAAGGTACTGGAAGGTGCTGCCAGTCGCATCGGCTCCACCATCGAGCGCATGGCAGCGCTGGCCGGTCACCCGCCGGAATGGGTGGAAGTGACCAAGCGCACGGCCATGAGCGGGGCGCTCAAAGGTGCCATCGTGCAGCTGATGGACGATGACCCGCACAAGGCGCAGGCCTTTCTGGAGAAACATCTGGACAAGATGGACTTCCAGGATGCGGCGGCGCTGCGCGGTCAATTGAAGGATGCTGCTGCACAAGTAGATGGCGAGCGCATGGGCGCTGAAATTTTCAAGGGCGCGGGCCCTGTTGGTGCTGACTTCGAATCCATCTTCCAGCACACGCTGAAGATCGAGGGCGGCTACGTGGCAGACGATGCCGGCAAGGGCGAGACCAATCTTGGCATCAACAAGACGGCAAACCCGGATCTGAACATCAAAGGCATGACTGTCAGCAAGGCGCGCGAAGTGTACCGCCAGCGCTATTGGAATGCCATTGGCGGCGATAGCCTGCCGCCGCAGGTGCGCGCCATCGCCTTCGACGCGGCAGTCAACCACGGCCCCAGCTTCGCCAACAAGATCATCGCGCAGGCTGACGGCGACCCGGCCAAGATGATCGCGCTGCGACGCGCGGAATACGCGCGGCTGGTCCGCTCCAATCCGGGCAAATATGGCAAGTACGCCAAGTCCTGGGAAAGTCGCCTGAAGTCACTGGAGGGGGGTGGCCGCAGAAGCCGGGCCGATATGCTGGCCGAGGCGGATCAGATCAAAGACCCGCGCGGCAGAAGAGCCGCCCAAGACAAGATTGTCCAATTGGATGAGCGCGAGAAGTTGGCCAAATCGGAAGAGTATTCACATCTGCTTGCGACTGCCTGGCAGCAACGCGGTCAAGGTGCAGCCGGCCATTTGGATATTCAGAAATCAGTCTTCAACGGGCTTACAGCCGAAGATCAGAAAAAGATTATCGAGGGGCCGGCGCGCGCAGACGACCCCCAGCTGATGCTGGCCTTGATGAATCCCGAAAATCTGAATCCTCAATTCCTGATGGACAACCGCTACAGGATGACGGAAGAAACCTTCCAGCGAAAAATGGAGCAGGCAACCAAGCTCGACGTCCGCAAGGCGACCATCGACAACGAGGTTTTCAATGCCGAACTGGATGCAGCAGGCATGTTCTCGATGCGCACATCCAGTAATTCGAATGACAAGCAAAGCCTGGTGAAGCTGCGTGACGTCTATGAGAGCGAGATTGATGCGCAGCAGAGGAAGGAACGCCGCGAACTGACACGCGATGAGAAGCGATCCCTCTTGCGCCAGCTGATTAAGCCCGTTCGCGAGCGATACACCCGCGAAGGGATCTTTGGCGGCGCGAGGAAAGTGGATGTCTCCAAGCGCGCATATCAGGTGGAGAACCCCGGAAACATCATGATTCCGCAAACGGAGCTGAACAAGATTCTTGTCAAGTTAAAGGAGAACGGTATTCCGCCTACTCTGCAAAACATTGTTGCTGCTTATCTGCAAGGCAAGGGGAAGAATAATGGCTGATTACGATGCAATTGCCCGCCGGATGCGAGCCGAACATGATGCGCGCCAGAATGCCCTGACCTACAGCCTGGGTGACGCCATCAAGAACAACCCGGACGAGTATGCCCGGATGAAGAAGTGGTCCGAGGCCAGTGGCATCAGCATGGACCTGATCACCGGCGGCGGCTTCCGAGCCGAGGCGCAGGAGGCGGCCTACCTGCAAGGCATGAACATCGGCAAGCTGTGGGAGGACGCGCCGACCACGGCGCAGGCGCTGACCGATCCAGATGTTGCCGGTGTGGCGCACGATGACGTGGAAAACCTGTCGCTGCTGGAGCGCACGATCCGGGACATTCTGCCGAAACCCAAGAGTACGCTGGGGCTGCCCGGCTACAACGCTCAGGGTGAACGCACGGGGCGCGGCGCGATCGGTGGGGCAGCGCATTCCGTGCGCCGCGCTGGTGGAAACTTCGCGGCAGGCCTGGCGATTGACCCTAACGCGGCCGTGTGGGGTTGGGCGCAAGGCGGTGCGCAGATGCTGCAGGAGATGACCGGCAGCGACACGGTAGGCCATGCTGCCGACTGGTTTGGCAAGATGCGCAAGACGTCCGAGGGCATCGGCAACAAGCTGGCGGGCGACGGCAGTCAGGACGGACTGATCGAGGGCGGCGTCTACAGCGGTTTCCGCAGCGCCGGCATGATGCTGCCCGGCATGGTCCTGTCGATCATGTCCGGTGGCGTGTCCGCGCCTGCACTGATCACCATGGGCGTGAACGCTGGCGGCCAGTCGGTCGGCAAGGGCCTGGACCACGGTTTGCCGGCTGGGCAAGCGCTGATGTACGGCGCGGAGGATGCGGTGGCCGAGATGGCGACCGAGGCGATCCCGGTGGCCAAGTTCCTGGGCGACCTGAAGGCCGGCGCCGGCTTCTGGAAGATCATCGGCAACCAGATGGTGCGTGAAGCTCCGACCGAAGCCGTGGCCACGGCCTGGCAGGGTGCGAACGAGTGGATGAACCTGAACCCGGAAAAGTCCTTTGGCGACTACATTCGCGAGCAGGGACCGGCTCAGGCGCAGACACTGGTGGCAGTGATGACGACCACGCTGCTCACCGGCGGCTTCGGTGCAGGCTACAACCGCTTCGCCAACTCGCAGAAGAAGGCCGAGGAGGCCGAGCGCAACGCCAAGACGCTGGCGCAGCTGAAGGAGCTGGCGGCTGTCAGCAAGGTGCTGCAACGCGACCCGGCGACCTTCGAGCGCTTCGTGGAGGATGCCGGCGGTGCCACGACCGTGTTCGTGGACGGCCCCAGCCTGATGCAGTCCGGCCTGGCAGAGCAGGTCATCAGCGCAGTCACGCCGGACACGGCCCAGCAGATCCGCACGGCCATCGAGACGGGCGGCCAGGCTGCTATTCCGGTGGGTGAATACCACGCACGCGTCGCTCCGCTGGACGAGAGCAACGCGCTGCTGGACAACATCAAGCTGGACGACCCTGACAGCTACACGCGCGCCGAAGCGCAGCAGTACCTGCAAAGCCAGGTGCAGGACATGGAAGCCGACATGGAGCGCCGCGCCAGCCAGGTCGAGGCGCAGGATGTGTTCCGCAACGATGCCGCCTACATCCGCGATCGCGTGAACGAGGTGCTGACAGCTTACGGCAGGACGTCGCCGCAGGCCAATCCGGTGCTTTCCACGCTGTGGGGCAACCACTTCGCCACGCTGGCGCAGGACACCGGGCAGAGTGTGCAGTCGCTGTGGCAGCAGTTTGGTCTGCGCATGGGCCGCCAGAAGGGTCAGCAGGCGTATGGGCAGGGCAGTGGCCGCACATTCGCTGCCGAGAACCTGGCGACCCTGGGAGATTTCCAGACCGGCAAGCCGGTGACGTTCAATTACGTGCACAACACGGACAGCGCCACCGAGCGCTTCGGGCTGCCGCAGGAGGGCGACCCGTACCAGCGCGACATTGAGCCGTCTGGCCGCTACGTGTCAGCTGGCGACCTTGCAGCTGGCGCGCCGGCGAACCTGACTGGTGGCACGCTGACCTTCAACAATCCGCTGGTGCTGAATCAGGAAACCTGGAAGCAAGACCTGTTCAACCACTACCAGCAGCGTGGCAAGCATCTGAGCGCTGCGCTGATCGCTGACGGCTACGACGGCGTGGTGACGGTGGACCAGTACGGCACCAGCGAGATTTTGGACCTGACCACGTTTGATGCTGGTAAGGCGCTGTATCAGCAGCCTGCCTTCGACGGCCCCGAGATCGGCAACACGCCGCTGGGCGATCTGGCCGAGATCGAGGTGGATGGCGTGATGCGCGCCACGCAGAACAGTGCCGGCCAGCTGATCCATCCGACTCAGGAGGGCGTGCGGAACTTCTGGCGATGGTTCGGTGACAGCAAGGTTGTGGATGCTGAGGGCAGGCCGCTGGTGGTGTATCACGCCACTGACTCAGATTTTGACGTGTTCGACATGGCCTTCGCGGGGCAGAACACGGACGCGAACGCATCAGACGAAAACTATGCAGAAACCGCTCGCGCCGGATTCTGGTTCAGCGACAGGGATGTGAGCGACGCAACCGGGCAGGATGTAGTCATGCCTGTGTATCTTTCGATACAGAACCCGAAGAAGCATGAAAGCCTTCGCTGGCTGGCAGAGTTCGCAATTCCTGATGCCGGCAGCGCCGCGGCATTGCGCGACGAGCTTGAGCGCGACGGCTATGACGGCATCGAAATTGAGGATGAAGAGTTCGGCGGCGTGAGCTATGTCGCCTTCCGCCCAGAGCAAATCAAGTCCGCCACCGGCAACCGCGGCACGTTCGATGGCAGCGATGCAAATATCCTGCACCAGTCCGAACAAAATCCTGTCTCGCGCATTTCTGGAAACGAATTTGGCTCAGGCAGCACGAGCGACCTGCGTAAAGCGGCCAAGGCCTGGTATGACGAGACGCTGCGTGGCACCACGGTAGAGAATGCGGCCAGTGGCAAGCAGATCCGATTTGGCCGTGGCGGCAAGGCTTTCAGTGCGAGCGCGTCCCCTTTGAAGACCAAGCTGTTTGCTGCCTTGCCTGACTTGCTACGTAATGGTCAGATCCTTAACAGCCATCCGCCTGCTGATGCTGCGCGGGAAAGCAACGTGCGCGCCTACCACTGGCTGGAGGGTGTGGTGCAAGTTGGCGACGAGCTGCACCGTGTTGGTGTCACCTTGCGCGAAGACAACCGAGGCAACCTCTATTACAACCACAATCCGCTGCAAAACGAAACCCCGCAGACATCAGGACTCGGGAGCACCGCTCACAAAGCGGGTGCCGGAACCAATGAAGGCGGGGCTTACAACCAGAATATAGAGCAGGTGCCTGGTGATGTCAATCTGGAAGTCTTGGAGCAAGGCCCGGCTGCACGCGGAGCCTTCACCCCCGCCAACTGGAACATTGAGCTCTTCGAGAATGCCGACCTGAGCACCTTCCTGCACGAATCCGGCCACTTCTTCCTGGAGATGCGCCTGGACGTGGCCAACCAGCTTCAGGCAAAGGTGAATGCCGGCCAGCAGCTGACGCCTGGCGAGCAGCGCATCATGCGCGACATGCAGACCGTGATGCAGTGGTTTGGCTTGCGCGACCTGAACGAGTGGAACAACCTGGACTTTGAAGAGCGCCGCAGCTACCACGAGCAGTTTGCGCGCGGCTTCGAGGCCTACCTGTTCGAGGGCAAGGCTCCGGCCATCGAGCTGCACGGTCTGTTCCAGCGCTTCCGCGCCTGGCTGCTGAACGTCTACAAGGAGTTGAAGGAGCTGAACGTGGAGCTGACCGACGAGGTGCGCGGCGTCATGGATCGCATGCTGGCCACCGACGAGCAGATCGAGCTGGCCGAGCAGGGGCGCAGCATGCTGCCACTGTTCGCATCCGCAGAGCAGGCTGGCATGACCACGGAGGAATTCGCCGCCTACCAGCTGTTGGGCGCAGAGGCCACGGCTGACGCCGCGGCAAACCTGCAGGCGCGCGGCATCCGCGACATGCAGTGGCTGCGCAACGCACGCAGCAAGCGGCTGAAGGCGCTGCAGGCAGAGGCCAAGGAGCGCCGCGCCGAGATCGAGATGCAGGTGCGCAAGGAAGTGCAGCAGCGCTCGGTGTACCGCGTCTGGCAGTTCCTGACCAACAAGATGACCGCTGAGGACAAGGTGCCGGTGGTCGAGCCGCCGAAGCAGACCCGCACGCTGAATCCCGAGGTGGATAACCTGTTCCAGGCCATCGCCAAATTGGGCGGTCTGCACCGTGCCGATGTGGAATCCCTGTGGGGCTTCGGCAAGAAAGAGCGCAGCCCGCAAGCGGGCTTCGGTCTGTACGTGCTGCGCAAGGAAGGCCACAGCATCGAAGCCATGACCGAGAAACTGGTCGAGGCGGGGTACCTGATTCCGGACGCTGACGGTCAAGTTGACCCGGCCGTGTTCGAAGAGAAGTTCCACGAAGAGCTGGCCGGCAACAGCCAGTATTCGATCCACCACGATATCGCCGCGCAGCAGGAGCAGCGCGCCGGCGAGCAGGCGACGAACCTGGAGCAGCTGGGCGCTGGCCGGCTGGATCTGGCTGCGCTCAAGGACATGGGCCTGGCTGACGAAGTGGTCAACGTGCTGGTGGCGCGCAAGATGACGGCCAAGAACGGTCTGCATCCTGATCTGGTGGCCGAGCTGTTTATCGATCCCGAGATGCAGGAACCGATGTTTGAGAGTGGCGATGCGCTGGTGCACTACCTGGCCACGGCCAACGATATGCAGGCTGAGATCGATGCGCTGACCGACCAGCGCATGCTGGAGCAGTACGGCGATATCGCCACGCCCGAGGCGCTGGAGCGCGCAGCAGACTCGGCCATCCACAATGATGCCCGCGCGCGCATGATCACGACCGAGGCCAATGCGATCAACCGTGCCACCGGCAAGCCGAAGATCATGCTGCAGGCTGCCAAGCAATACGCCAGCGCGGCAGTTGGCCGGCTGAAGGTGCGCAACGTGAAGCCGCTGCAATACTCCAACGCGGAGGCGCGCGCGGCCAGGGCGGCTGACAAGGCCATGAAGGCCGGCGACACCGAGCTGGCGGCGTCCGAGAAGCGCAACCAGCTGTTGAACAACCAGCTGGCGCGTGAGGCGCATCTGGCGCGCGAAGAGGTGGACAAGGGCCTGCGCTACTTCAAGAAGTTCGACAAGGTGGTCAAGGGCATCGACTTCGAATACCAGGACCAGATCCACCAGCTGCTGGAGCGCTTCGACCTGCGCAAGGGCCAGACGCGCAAGGCGGTGGACAAGCGCAAGGGTCTGGCCGAGTGGATCAAGGCGCAAGAAGATCTGGGCATGGTGCCGAACCTGGACCCGCTGTTCGCGGCAGAAGCCTTCAAGACCAGCTACCTGGAGATGACGGTCGAGGAATTCCGCGGTCTGAAGGATGCGGTCGAGCAGATCGAGCACCTGGGTCGGCTGAAGAAGAAGCTGCTGACGGCCAAGGACCAGCGCGAATTCAACGCCATTGCGGAAGAGGCAGCCGACACGATCATCGAGAACGGCGGCAAGGCCAAGGACGTACCACTGGAGACAGACAAGAGTATCTGGTCCTGGCTGCGCAAGGCCAGCGCCGTGCATCGCAAGTTCAGCAGCCTGATGCGCCAGATGGATGGCGGCAAGGACACCGGCATCATGCAGGAGACGATGACCCGCACGATGAACGATCGTGGCACCTGGGAAGCGGTGCAGCAGGAAAAGGCCACGATGCGCCTGGGCGAGATCTACGCGCCGCTGCTGGAGCTGGGCAAGCTGAACGTCAAGAGGCTGGTGCCTGGCACCGACATCAGCCTGTCGCGCGCCGGCCGCATGTCGGTGCTGCTGAACATGGGCAACCAGGACAACATGCAGCGCCTGCAGACCACGTTCACGCCGGCGCAACTGCGCGCCATCGTGGCCCAGACAACCGAGGTCGAGGCGCAGTTCGTCAATGACGTGTGGGAATTCCTGGACAGCTACTGGCCGGATATCGCGGCGAAGGAAAAGCGGCTGACCGGCAAGGAGCCGGGGAAAGTCGAGGCGGCACCGTTCGAGATCACGCTGGCAGATGGCAGCCAGCGGCAGATGCGCGGCGGCTACTACCCGATCAAGTACGACGGGGCAGCCAGTGATCGTGCGTCTGCACACGATGCGGCGCAGCAGGCCAAGGAAATGTTGGCCGGAGCCTATACCCGTTCCACCACGCGGCGTGGCCACACGAAAGCGCGTCAGGAGAACGTCCACCAGAAACTGTTGTTCGATCTGGACGTCATCACGCAGCACGTGCAGCAGGTGACGCACGATCTGGCCTGGCATGAGTGGCTGATCGATGCCAATCGGATGCTCAAGGACCCACGCATCAATGGCGCAATTCGGGCGCATTACGGCCCTGAAATCGCGGACACCCTGGCCGATCATGTCAACAAAATAGCCACGGATAACCTGCAGATTCTGGATGCCATGGGAATCGCTCTGACCTACCTGAAGGGTGCCGTGGCGCGCAGCACAATGGGCTTGAGCATGACGACGGCGCTGATGCAGCCCTTCGGCCTGACGCAATCCATGTACCGCATTGGCCCGCGCTACGTTATCAGCGGCATGCGGCACTGGCTGGGCGATACCGCCAAGTTCCAGAACAGCATGCGCGAGATCAGCGAGAAGTCGGACTTCATGCGCCTGCGCGACAAGACCTTCAACCGCGAGCTGGCGCAGATCAATGCGTCGGTGTCCAAGGGGAAAGGCAAGGCGCGCCAGGTGGCAGATGCCAGCCTGTTCTACCTGATGCAGAAGATGCAGCTGATTGCTGACGTGCCGACCTGGTGGGGCGCTTACGACAAGGCCATCGACCAAGGCTTGAGTGAAGAGCAGGCGGTACGCATGGCCGACCAGGCGGTGATCGAATCGCAGGGTGGCGGCCAGACCAAGGATCTGGCTGCGGTGCAGCGGAACTGGCCTGTGGCCACGATGTTCTACAGCTACTTCAGCGTGACCTACAACCTGATGGCGGAAAGCACGGCCAGCACCAACTGGCGCAGTCCGGCCAGCATTGCCGGCTGGATGGGGGACATGGCCATGCTGGCCGTCATTCCGGCCATGGGGCCGTCGTTGCTGCTGATGCTGCTGAAGGGCGAGGGCAGCGATGATGACGACCTGGCAACCTGGGCAGAGCGGCTGGTGCGCTGGCAGGCAGGCTACCTGATGGGCGCAGTGGTGGGCTTGCGCGAAGCCAGCGGGATGATGGCTGGCTACGACTACACCGGTCCGGCCGTGACACGTGCGTTTGTCGATGCTGGCGGCCTGATGAAACAGGCGCAGCAGGGCGAGCTGGACGAAGGTCTTGCGCTGTCGTCTGTGCGCCTGACCGGTACGCTGCTGGGCTTGCCGACCACGCAGGCGATCCGAAGCTATCGCGGCTGGAAAGCCTGGGACGAGGGTGATGCGCCGATCACGTCCTTGCTTGTGGGTCCGCCGGCGAAAGATTGACGCGGTGCACATACCTGATCGCTGACCGTTGAGACTTCCCCCTATCCACAGGGGGAGTCCATGACCATCAACAGCGAGGTCCGCAAGGCTGGGCCGTTTACCGGCAACGACACGACCACGGTTTTTCCGTTCACGTTCAAGGTGTTTTCGTCGGATCAGGTCGGCGTCGTGCTGACCAACGATTCCGGCAACGAGCGCTACGCCGTGCAGGGCACCGAGTACACGGTGACACTGAACCCGGACCAGAACACGTCACCGGGCGGCCTGGTGCAGATCCCGGTACCGCTGGCGACTGGCCACCTGCTGACCGTCACCAGCCATGTGCCGTATCTGCAGCACATGGATCTGACGAATCACGGCGGTTTCTATCCGGCTGTGCTCAACCAGGCCATGGACCGCGCCACGATCCAGATCCAGCAGCTGGCCGAGCAAGTGAATCGATCGGTCAAGACTCCAGTGTCGAGCGGATCTACGCCTGAAGCGTTGGTCAATGAACTGCTGACCGGCGCGAACGTGGCCACGGCCGCCGCTGAGCGCGCCACAGAGAGCGCGAACTACGTAGCATCGCAAGAGGGCAACATCGCCACGGTCGTGGCCAACATCCCCCAGCTGCAGACTGTGGCAGACAACGTGGCGCCGATGGGCAACGTGTCTGCCAATCTGGCCGAAATCATGGCGGCGCACATCTATATCAGCAATCTGGCAAACGGTGATGGCGCGGCAAATGTCGGGTATGACGGCGGCACAGTGCGGGATGTGCTGGACGGCGCTAAATCATTCTCGGACTACGATGCGCTCCGCGCATATTCGGGCCGCGCTCTGTCCGGACGCATCATTGCTCCGGGCATCGCCGGCACGTTCCAGCTGGATGCTGCTGACGCCACGACTGCAGACAACGGCGGCACGGTAATCGTGGATGGCGCAGGCCGCCGCTGGAAACGCCAGTTTTCAGGCCCTGCATACGGCGAGTGGTTCGGAATTGTCGGTGACAGCGTTGCAGACGACACTGACGCTTTGGAGCGC
>JAAYCV010000292.1 GCA_012729605.1 Ramlibacter sp.
CGTGCTCGATGGCAATCGCGCCCTGCTGGATGCCGTCTCGCACGATCGCCACACCGACCAGGCTACCGCCCGGGCTGGTGACGCGGATCTTCTGGCCGTTGCCAATGCCCAGGCGTTCGGCGTCGGCACGGTGGATGGAGATCGGGTTGTGCGGGTGTACCTGACGCAGGCGGCTCACCGCGATCGACATCGAACTCATCAGGTTGGACTTGTAAGACGTCATCAGGAACGGGTATTCCTGTTCGGTGTAGCGCTCGCGCATCGGCGTGCCGTCGGCGAGGCGCGTCGGGTGCCAGGTCGGGCAACCGTCGAAACGCTGGCCGGTCATGGAGTGGCGCATCTTGCTGATCTCTTCGCTCCAGACCTGCATCGCCGGCTTGTGGCTAGCCTTGATCTGATTACCTTTCCAGGCATCTTCCAGCTTGTCGAAACGACCGCCGCGCGTCATCACCATGGCGACCTTGCGCCATTCTTCCGGCTTGAGCGCACCCTGCAGCTGGGCTGCATAACGCTTCACGCCGGTCACTTCCAGATCGTCATCGGAGGCATCGCCAACCGGCTTGCCGCCGGACCAGGCGATGTTGGCGATACCGCGCAGGTAGAAGTCGGTGGCGCTGTCCAGATCGTAGGCATTGCCTTCCTTGTCCTTGAGCGCGCCCTTGCCGAAACCCGGCATCTTGAGCGTGCGGGCACAGGCGAACAGGAAGGATTCCAGGTTCACCGGCTCGCCCGTGGCCGTCCTAGCGACCTTGGGTTCGACCACTGGCGTGCGCACGGTGGAGGACTTGACCACCACATCAGCCCAGGGCACGGAGATACCCCAGCTTTCGTAGGTCACGGTATCGGGCACGATGTAATCGGCGTAGGCATTAGTCTCGTTGATGAAGGGGTTGATCGACACCACCAGCGGCAGGATGGACGGATCCTTCAGCTTGTCCAGCAAGGCATTGCGGAAGCCATTGATCGAGTACACCGGGTTGCTCATGTGGTTGAACCAGACCTTGGCGCGATAGGGATAGCCGTTCAGGGCCGATGCCACCATCTCGCTGCTGATATTGCCCACGGCCGGGTACCAGGGTGCCTGCGCCGGGTACGGCGACTGGCCGCTGTCCTTCTTGCGCTTGAATTCGCTGGTCTTCTCGTAGGGGAAGCGGCTGCGCGACAGCGCCACGCCGGCCGGCTTGGCCTTGCCCGGGAACTGGGCAAAGTTGTAGCGCGGACCGGGGCCGAAGGGGCCGAACTGGCCGGCATCCAGCACCAGGCCACCGGCCACGTTGATGTTGCCGACCATCACGTTCAGCATGGCGATGCCGTAGGCGGTGTAGAAACCGGCACCACCCATGGTGCCACCGTGGGCATCGGCCACGGCCAGCTTGCCGTGGCTGGTGAATTCCTTCGCCAGCTCCTCGATCTGCTCGCGTGGCACGCCGCACAGTTCAGCGTATTCGTCCAGTGTCTTGCGCTGGGTTTCGCGCTTGAGCAGCGTGAAGGAGGTGGCCACGGCCACGGCCACACCCAGATCATTCTCGGTCCAGGCCGGCACGTCAATCGTGCTATCGACTTCCAGGTTCACCGGAGCCAGCGTGGTGTGCGGTGCCAGCGTGCCGTCGACCAGCTGCACCACGTAGACGTCCGGCACTTCCTCTTCGGTCGGGGGTGCCGGCGGCGTGGCCGCAGCGGCGGGCTTGGCGGCAACAGTACCGGCGACAGCTGCCGAGGCAGCAGCGACCGGAGCCGGAGCAGCAGCCACGACTGCGCTGGCGACGGGGGCAGCGGCGCTGGCCACAGCAGCGGCGCCAGTGGCGGCAGCCGCCGCCGGAGCCGCTGCAGCAGGCGCCGCTGCCGGCGCTTCCGGCTTCGGCTCGGGCTTGGGGCGCGGCCAACCCAGGTCTTCACCGCGCAGGAAGGTGCCAAAACGCGGATGCTTGGGATCAGCGATCACCAGGTGGGTGGCGTTGGTCCAGGTCGCTTCACCGGCAGCGGCCATGGCCTGCGGGCCGGGTTGCTGCAGGTAGCGCACGTCGTAACGCTCGTTCTCGATGATCCAGCGCAGCATGCCCATGACCAGTGCCAGATCGGATGCCGGCTTGACCGGCAGCCAGCGGTTGCCGCTGCCGGCAGCCAGGCTGGACGAGGTCGGCAGGATCGGCGATACCACCACGTAGCGGAACGGGTTCTCCTTGCGCGAGCGCGCTTCGGCCAGCTGGCGGCCCTGGCGCTGGAACGGGTTGCCGGATTGTGCCGGCGCCGCACCGATGAACAGGCCGAAACGGGCCGACGGCCAGTCCGGCTTGCCGTGCGGCTGGCCTGCCAGGTCACCCAGGGCAGCACCGGTACCGACGCGGAAGGTCTGGCCGCAGTAGGAGCCGTGGTTGGCAAAGTTGCGCGATCCGAAAGACTGCTCGGCAAAGCGGCGCACCAGCGCGGTGCGACCCTCGTTGGCCGAATCGGTAAAGATGAACTGGTTCGCCAGCGGGCCGTATTCCGGGTTTTGCGCATCAATCAGCGTCTTCTGGTCGAAGATGGCGCGCATGCCATCGACCTGGCCTTCGCCGAACAGGTCGCCGCCTTCGCAGACTTCCTGCACCAGCTGCTCGAAGGAAATCGTTTCCCATTTGCCGGAGCCACGCGGGCCGACACGCTTGAGCGGCTGCAGCACGCGATGCGGGTTGTTCTGCTGCTCCAGCATGGCCGAACCGCGTGCGCAGGAGGTGGCGCGGCCTTCCAGGCCGTTTTCACCACCCAGCATGGCATAGACCTCGCGCACCGGCGTTTCCATTGGCGCCGGATTCACGGTCGCCAGCGGGTGGTAGGGGTTGCCGGCCACGCGCAGGATGCGGTTCTGGGCATCATCGACACGTACGCGCACGCCGCACTGGGTCCAGCAGCCAAGGCAGCTGGACATGCTCACGGTCTGGCCCGGCTGGGTGCTGAGCTGGCCGGTCGCGGCATCAATGATGAATTCCGGCGTCAGCGAGTTGCCGCGCAGGGCATCGGCCGTGGGCGTACCGGCCGTGCCGGTCACCAGCCCCTTGGCGGCCTTGTAGACGGTCTGGCCGTAGCCGGCGGCAAAGGCGGCCAGGCCACCGGCGGCGATACCGCCGTGCGTCAGCAGCTTGCGACGGGAGGTGCCGCCAGCCGGCTTGTCATTGCGGGAAGGAGTGTGCTTGTCAGTCATGGTCTTGTTCCTCGTCATTCCAGTCGTCGTCCGTCAGGCGCTTGCCAGCGGCTTGCCGGGGTAGCGTTCCAGCGCGTAGGTCACCATGGCCAGCAATGCGGCCACCAGGCCAAACACGCCCACCATGCCGAGCACGCCATCGCTGCCCCAGGAGATACCCTGCAGGTACAGGCCGGCACCAAACTTGGGCACCGTCTGCACGGCCATGAACACCGTCCAGCGGAACACCCAGGAAGCGGCCAGCATCAGCACCGCCAGCAGCAGCTGGTCACCAGCCGTCAGGGACTTCTGGCCGAGCGGACGCCAGACCATGGCCAGCAGCAGCACGCCACCCAGGATCGATCCCAGCAGTGCCAAACGCCAGGCGCCGAACTCGTTGAACAGCTGCAGCGCCGCATCAAAGGAAGGCTCCTGTCCGGTGGCACCCAGGGCCGCCCAGATCACGGCAGCGGCCAGCAGCGCCAGCGTGCAGAGCTGTGCCATGCGGCGCACCAGGCCAGCCGGGAAGCTGTCACGCCAGTTCGCCGGCAGCCAGCGCGCCACCAGCAGCATCGCGCCCAGGCTGCCCAGCCAGCCGGTCAGGGCCAGGTTGACCGGCAGCAGCAGCGTGTGCCACAGCGGACGCGCCTTGATCACCGCCATCTCGCCGCCGGTATAGACCAGGATCGATACCGCACTGAGCGCCAGCAGCAGCGCCACCAGGCGCAGCAGGCCCTGCTTGCCCTGCCACCAGAGCAGGCTGAACAGCAGCGACAGCACGACGAACACCGGCAGCAGGTAGGCGCCGAGCGACATCCACGACCAGGGCGTGGGGTTGGCGTAGAAATGCCAGAACCGGCCCGGCTGGTGCAGGTCGGCCAGCACCGATACCGGTGCCGCGATACAGGCGGTCAGCAACACGACCACCGCCGCCGGCAGCAGGCGCGCCATGCAGGAACCCGGCTTGCCGAAAGCCAGTACCGATGCCGTCAGCGCGGTAGTGGCGGCGATGCCGATCAGGAAGAAATATTGCACGGCCCAGGGCAGCCAGGCCGCTTCGTAGGCAGGGGTCAGCAGTTCGATAATGCCCATGATGGACTCCTTGTTCAGTGACCGGCCACGACGCGCACGCCGGCCTGGCCGTCAATACCGTCGACAAACGCGTCCGGCAGGCCGATGTAGAACACGTGCGGGCGCGTGTCCAGATCAGGCTTGAGCGTCTTGATGTCGTCGCGGTTTTCGCGCAGCAGCGTGGCGACTTCGCTGTCCGGGTTGTTCAGGTCGCCGATCTTGCGCGCGCCGCCCACGCAGCTTTCGACGCAGGCCGGCAGCAGGCCGGCTTCCAGGCGGTGCTCGCAGAAGGTGCACTTGTCAGCCGTCTGCGTCTCGTGGTTGATGAAGCGCGCGTCATACGGACAGGCCTGTACGCAATAGCCGCAGCCGACGCAGCGTTCGTTATCTACCAGCACCACGCCATCGGTGCGCTGGAACGTCGCCTGCACCGGGCAGACCGGCACGCAGGGTGGGTTGTCGCAGTGGTTGCACAAGCGCGGCAGGCTCACCATGGCCGGCGGCGCACCTTCGACCTTGGTATCCACCTCGTACTGCAGCACCGTGGTACGGAACTGGCCAATGGGCGGCAGGTTTTCCATGGAGCAGC
>JAAYCV010000293.1 GCA_012729605.1 Ramlibacter sp.
CGCCGCGCCCTGCCTCGATGTCTTGCAGCGCCATGTACTTCAACAGCGTGCTCTTGCCAGTGCCCGTCTTGCCCACGACGTAGGCGTGACGGCGGCGATCGTCCAAAGCCTGAGCAATCCACAGTGGTGCGCCACTGACGCGCACGATGCTCTCGCCCAGCACCGTGCCGCGGCGAGGTAGGGTCGATGGTGGGGCGACCGGCGGTGCATCCAGGCAGGCGATGCCTGGAACTCCCTCCGGACCCGGAATCGGCAGCCGGAAGGTGAGAGCGGCCTCACTTTCGCCCACCAGATGCCGGACACGGACTGCGCCTTCTGGCGCAGCGCTGTAGACCCAGCGCTCGACGTCAAGCTCGGCCAGGTTGCGCCTGCAAACTGCGATCTCGTCCTCACGAGCGGCACGGATGATCTCGTAGCCGCCCTGCGTACTTTCGCCGGTCGACCGTGCTGGCCCAAAGAGCGTCGCGGCGACCGCCTCCGGCAGCAGGGTACTGCTGCCCGCGCTGCCAGCGACCGTCACGCCCATTACATAGGCCTGGGAACGCAAGGTGTCAACCAGGCGGCGGTTAGTTTTCGTCTGGTCCCACAGCTGCATACTCTGCCACCACTGCGATGCTGGATCATCCGGTGGAAGCTGCGCGACTTCGCCCGAGGCCAACCGCCGCTCGCCCACCATCATACGATCCAGCGCTGCATGCTCCCAGGCCATCAGGTCGGTGGGCAGCAGGTGCACGCTCAGCATCGACGGCGCGGGCTGACGAAGCAGCGCCCAACACAGGCTGTGCAGGTCCATGCTGCCCGGCGTGAAGGGATGGACCGCGTAGCGATCAGCGTCGAGGCGGGGGACACTTTCGCGGTGCACGATCTCGGCTATGACCGCCGGTTCGAATGGCTGGAGCAGCGCCAGCAGCGCCTGTTCGTCGGCCACCGGCTCGAAGTTGTAGACAAAGTCCTGCGCCAGCGGCAGCACATTGCGCACCGTGCGCCAGAACTCAAGCGCCAGCTGTTGACATTCATCAGCCTCCGCTGCGGAAATGCGTACCAGCAAAGCGGCGTCCAGGCGGCCTCGCTCAGGGATGGCAGGGTCGGGATGCGCAATCAGGCGTAGGGCGAAGATGGGATCGCCCACGATGTTGCGCAGGCCGCTCAGCATCTGCACGAACTCAAAACCCGCCGCCAGGATGTGCTCGCCCCAGGCACGCGGTCCGCGATCCCAGGGGCGGCGGACACTATTGACCCTGACGGCGAAATAGCCCGCACAGTGCGGCATTGCACCGGTTCGGATCAGTGTATCGTGCATGACGATGTCCGACATGGCGCGCACCACCACGGCCGGTTCGCCGCGTTGCTTGCGCAAGACACGCTCGCGCGTGACCTGGGCCGTTTCGCCATCCAAGCTCGCCAGCAGGTCGAGAGCGGCTTCTAACTCCCAGCGGTTCTCCAGAGACCGTGCCGCCCCCAATCGGGCCTGCTGTTGTATAGTGGGATCTGTGCTGTGCGTCTCGACAGCGCGGAAGGAGCGGAGCGCAGCGAGGATGTTGCCCTGCCCCAACTGGGCTTCGGCCCGCAGCAGTTGCGCGTGAAGGTCGGCGGGATTCAGCTGTAACGCCGCTTCCGCCTGCGCCAGCGCTTCCTCGGCCTGGTTCGCGGACAGCGCGTGCTGGGCCTTCTCCAACAGCACAGCGACGGCACTTTGTACCGCCTCCTCAAGCTGGTCTTCCAGCATTTTCACCGATTTACGATTCGGGTCATCGGTGAACGCGGTGTGCAGCAGTTGACCTGCCAGCGCCAGCTCCCCGGCTTTCAAGAAGCTGCGCACCAGCGCCGTTCGATCGCGCACGGGCAGCCCTGGCCACATCTCCGGAGCGACAGCGCACACCTGGTGAACCTGACCTAACACCTCTGGCGTCAAGCCCTGGGCACGCCAGGCAGCGAAGGCGGCCTGCGCGAGTTGATGTTCGGGTGCAGGGCTGCAAAGCGCCTGCCACTCGGCCCGCACGGCGCGCAGATCCTCTAGCATCTCATGCCCGTCAGGCAGCCCGGCAAACGCCTGCGCGAGATAAGACAAAGCTTGCACCGTGTCGCCCTGTTCGTGCAGCAGCACGGCCAGGGCCGTACTCGCCGCAACGGACTCGCCGATGCCTGCCAATTCGTGGCAGTCGATCAGCAGATCGTGCTGCTCCAGCACCTGATCGCAGATACCGCAGCGCGCCTTCTCCAACCGGGCAGTTGTACCACAGCGCGGACAGGTGATTTCCACCTGGTCAGCCACGCGCCATGCCGCTTCGGCCAACCCGTACTCGATCGGTGTGGGATCAGGATTCTGGGCTGCGGCCAGCACCTGCCGGTAGGCAGCCTCCGCGGCCTTGTCCCTGCGGAGCACCAGCAGTTCGGCCTGCAGCAGATGGCGCAGCGCCAGATCCGGTGCTGCCTGGGCACACAAATCCAGTATTGCCTGTGCCTGATCCAGCTCGCCCACGCGCAGCAAGAGCGTGACGCGGGACAGCGCTACCATCACCGCCTGACGCGCGATGCTGGCTGCCAGCGCGAGGAAGTCGGGGTCTGCTGCGGCGACTGTTTGCTGCAGCGTCAGCGCTTCGCCGATCTTACCCTGGTGCGACAGACGGCGGCAGAGATGTTTGGCCGCCTCGGTATAGGCGGGATGGTCGTGCGGCGCGATCTCGACTGTACGGCGCAGATACTTCTCAATTTCCACCGTGCGCCGTTCCCCGGCCTTGCTTTCGTCCAGCAGCGCCTGCAGCACTGCAAGGGGGTCCTCGTCTTCCTCTACGTCATCGGCAGCGCTCTGCTGGTTGTGACTCAGCAGCGCCAGGGCGACCGCCAGCGAGACGGCTGGGTCTTCGGGAGCCAGGGCGACCGCCTCCTCAAAGGCGGTATACGGGTTGCGCGAG
>JAAYCV010000294.1 GCA_012729605.1 Ramlibacter sp.
ATTCGCCTCGCATGCCAGCAGACCGTAAAGGATTGCGGCAACACCTAGATTGGCGGATTTGCGATTAGCCTTGCAGGATGGCAGCGCCATCAGCAAGAGCCGCGAAATTGTAGCACAACCATGCTTTACCGAACAGCCATGCCTACCCTGAATCCCCCTCCTGTTGCATTGACACGCCTGCATGCCAGCGCCCTGCCCCGACGCCTGCCCCTGCATGGCGTGACCGGCAGCCGGCAGATCGAGCGGGCCTGGATGCAGCGGCTGCCAGCACATACCCTGATGCAGCGCGCCGGCCTGGCCATCGCCCGGCTCGCCTGCGCCATCGCGCCGCATGCGCAGCGCATCTGGATCGCCTGCGGACCGGGCAACAACGGCGGCGACGGCCTGCAGGCGGCCGCACTGCTGCAGGGCTGGGGACATCAGGTCGAGGTCACGCTGCTGGCCGAACCGGAGCGCCTGCCGGACGACGCACGCGCCGCCCATGCCGATGCCGTGGCTGCCGGTGTAGCCATCAGCAACGCCATTCCCACTGGTCTGCAAGACCACGATCTGGCCATAGACGCCCTACTCGGCATCGGTGCCAGCCGCGCGCCTTCGGCCGCGATGCAGGCCTGTATCGATGCCATGCACGCGCTGCCGGCACCGATACTGGCGATCGACCTGCCCACCGGGCTGGATGCCGACAGCGGCTCCTGGCTGCAAGGTGGCAGCGCGCGCCAATGCATCCAGGCCGACCACTCGCTGAGCCTGCTGAGCCTGAAGCCCGGCCTGTTCACCGCCCATGGTCGCGATGCCGCCGGCACCGTCTGGTGGGATGATCTGGGCACCTCGGCCCTGCAAGCGCAGGACACCAGTTCGCCAGACGCCTGGCTGCAAGGCGTTTCGCTGCAGCCGGAGGCCGCTTCCGCTGCGATACCTGCCCCGCACGCCAGCCACAAGGGCAGCTTTGGCGATGCCTGCATCGTCGGTGGTGCCAGCGGCATGGAGGGAGCAGCAGTACTGGCGGCGCGTGCCGCCCTGCATGCGGGCGCGGGCCGGGTCTATCTGGCCTCCTTGTCGGCACGGGATTCCGGCCCGATTGATGCGGAAATCATGCATCGCCCGCTATTGCACGCCCATGATCTGGATGCCCTGCCACTGGCTGGCGCCAGCGTGGCAGCCGGCTGTGGCGGCGGCCAGGCGATTACGGAACACCTGCCCGCACTGCTGCAGCACACTGCCCGCCTGATCCTGGATGCCGACGCCCTGAATGCCATTGCCAGCGATACCGCATTAGCCGGATGGCTGGCGCAACGCCAGCAGCCGACCATCCTGACGCCGCACCCGCTGGAAGCGGCACGCCTGCTGGGTGGCACGGCAGCTGATATCCAGCAACAGCGGCTGCAGGCAGCGAGCCAGCTGGCGCAACGATGGCAGGCCATCGTCGTCCTGAAAGGATCGGGCACCGTCGTGGCTGCGCCGCCTGCCCTTGGCATGGAGCCCGTCATCGTGCATGCCGGCAATGCGCACCTGGCGACAGCGGGGACTGGCGATGTGCTGGCCGGCACCATCGCCGCGTACTGGGCACAGGCGCATGCCCGCAACCCGGCAGAATCCGCCTGGCAACAGGCTTTTGACGTCGCCTGCGCGGCGGTACAGGCGCACGGCCGTGCCGCCGACCTGTGGCCGGCAGCCCGTGGCACGCTGACTGCCGGCCAACTGGCAAGCGCCCTGCAGCGCTTGCCCGGCTGAACCACCGTTACTGCGGCATCAGCGCTTGCCGCCAGTCGATTTGCGTGCCGAGCGCGATGCCGGCTTGGCGGCCGGCTTGACCGCTGACACCGTCTTTACACCCAGACGCGCTGCCGTTGCCGGCACCCTGGCGGTCTTGCGCTTGCTGGCCGCATCGCCGGAACGATTGTCCCGGGTGGCACGCGTGCTGCGCTTGCGCGGCTGCCAGACCACTTCGTCGTCAGCGTAGGCTTCGGCATCGGCCTGCTCGGCTTCGCCCGGGTTACCGGCATTGGCCCGCTTGCTGGCGGAACGCTTTTGTGCGGCACCGGCTGCTACCGCCTCTTCGCCGGCACGCACCAGGCGGAAGTCGATGCGGCGGCCATCGAGATCAACACGGATCACCTGTACCTGCACGCGGCTGCCGAGAGCGAAGCGCACCCCGGTGCGCTCGCCGCGCAGCTCCTGGCGCGCCTCGTCAAAGCGGAAATAGTCGCTACCGAGCTCGGTGATGTGCACCAGGCCTTCGACATACATGGCATCCAGCGTGACGAACAGGCCAAAGCTGGTGACCGTGGTGACGCGGCCGCCAAACTCCTCGCCGAGGAAATCGCGCATGTACTTGCACTTGAGCCAGGCCTCGACATCGCGGCTGGCCTCGTCGGCACGGCGCTCGTTGGCACTGCAGTGCA
>JAAYCV010000295.1 GCA_012729605.1 Ramlibacter sp.
ACCATCACGCGCGAGCAGCGCGGCACCAGCATCACGCTGCACCTGCGCGAGGACCAGCTGGACTACCTGAACGGCTACAAGCTCAAGAGCATCATCGCGCAGTACTCCGACCACATCAGCCTGCCGATCATGATGCCCAAGGAAGAGTGGAAAGAGGGCGAGGACGGCCAGCCCGGCGACATGGTACAGACCGGCGAATGGGAGCAGGTCAACGAGGCTCAGGCGCTGTGGACGCGCAACAAGAAGGACCTGACGCCCGAGCAGTACAACACCTTCTACCAGCAGCTGGCGCATGATTTCGAGGATCCGCTGGCCTACAGCCACAACCGCGTCGAAGGCAATACCGAGTACACCCAGCTGCTCTACATTCCCGCGCATGCCCCGTTCGACCTGTACCAGCGCGACCAGCAGCACGGCCTCAAGCTCTATGTGCGCCGCGTCTTCATCATGGACAAGGCCGAGGCGCTGCTGCCGCAGTACCTGCGCTTCGTGAAGGGCGTGGTCGATGCCTCCGACCTGCCGCTGAACGTCAGCCGCGAGCTGCTGCAGGAAAGCCGCGACATCCGCTCGATCCGCGAAGGCAACACGCGCCGCGTGCTGTCCATGCTGGAAGATCTGGCCAGCCAGCAGGCGACGCCGCCGGAAAGCCAGGAAGGCAAGATCGATATCGGCAGCGGCGAAGCGGTGCCGGCACCGGAACCGGTCGAGACCGAAGACGGCATCACCGATGTGCAGGACAAGAGCGATGCCGCACCGGCTGCCGAAACCGCCGCTGCCTTTGCCGAAGATACCAGTGGCCAGGGCAAGTACGCGCGCTTCTATGCCGAATTTGGTGCCGTGCTCAAGGAAGGCCTGGGCGAGGACACCAGGAACCGCGAGCGTATCGCCAAGCTGCTGCGCTTTGCCAGCACCAGCACGGATAGCGTGAGCGTCAGCCTGGCCGATTACAAGACGCGCATGAAGGAAGGCCAGCAGGCGATCTACTACATCACCGCCGAAAACCAGGCCGCTGCCAAGAACAGCCCGCAGCTCGAACTGTTCCGCAAGAAGGGCATCGAGGTGCTGCTGATGACGGACCGTGTGGACGAATGGGCGCTGAGCTATCTGACCGAGTTTGACGGCACGCCGCTGCAAAGCGTGGCCAAGGGTGCGGTCGATCTGGGCGCGCTGCAGGATGAGGAAGAGAAGAAGGCCGCCGAAGCCGCCCAGGAAGCCGCCAAGCCGCTGCTGGAACAGCTCAAGCAGGTGCTGGCCGAAGTCGCCGAAGACGTGCGCAGCACCACGCGCCTGGTCGATTCCCCGGCCTGCCTGGTGTCCAGTGACAACGGCATGAGCATGCAACTGGCGCGCCTGCTCAAGCAGGCCGGCCAGCCGGTGCCGGACGTCAAGCCGGTGCTGGAAGTGAATCTGGAGCACCCGCTGATCCAGAAGCTGCAATCGGCCCAGGCCGAAGACGGCCGCTTTGCCGATCTGGCGCACATCGTGTTTGACCAGGCGCTGCTGGCCGAAGGCGGCATGCCGGCCGATC
>JAAYCV010000058.1 GCA_012729605.1 Ramlibacter sp.
TCGATGCGCTCTTCGGTGCCCGGGCCCACGCCCAGTGCCGCGCCGACCAGCAGGCGACCGTTGTCGTCACGCGCGGCATTCGGGAAAGTGGTCTGCTTGTTGATGTCCTTGACTAGGATCAGGCCCTTCAGTTCGAAGACGTCGTTCACCAGCAGCAGGCGCTCCAGCTTGTGCTCATGCAGCTTGGCCTTGGCATCGGCCAGGGAAATGCCCTCCGGGGCCGTGACCAGACGCTCGCGCGGGGTCATGATGTCCTTGACCTGCACGTCCAGGCGGGTCTCGAAGCGGATGTCGCGGTTGGTGACGATACCCACCACCTTGCCGCCGTCCAGCACCGGGAAGCCGGATACGCCCAACTCTTCGGACAGCTGCTTGACTTCCAGCACGGTGGTGGTGGGGGTGATCACCACCGGATCGCGCAGGATGCCGCTTTCGTGGCGCTTGACCTTGGAGACATGTGCAGCCTGGTCCTGGGCCGTCATGTTCTTGTGGATGATGCCGATACCACCCTCTTGCGCCATGGCGATGGCCAGGCGGGCTTCGGTGACCGTATCCATGGCGGCCGACACGAGCGGGAGGTTCAGGTGAATGTTGCGGGTGAACTGGGTGCGCAGCGAGGTGTCCTTGGGCAGGACTTCGGAGTAGGCGGGCACCAGGAGAATGTCGTCGAACGTGAGAGCTTTGCCGAGCAGGCGCATGGGGGGTTCCTCCAAAAGCAGGATTCTAACGGTTTCGGCGATCCCCGTCAGCCGGCAGGCCCGGAAAACCCCGGTTCGTGTTGCAACGCACAAACAGGCGAGTGCGGAAAAGGCTCAGGGACGATTCAGTGTATGCCAGTAGACCGCACAGCCGGCGGGCATATTCGCGCCCTGGCAGTGCTCCTTCAGCAGCACCGGCGGCTGGTTGAACACATAGCCCTGCTCGGCCATGCAGGCGAACTGTTCCCCGATGGCTTTCTGGCCAATGGCAAAGCGGTCGACATAGCCACAGGATTGCAGCGCCTGCTCGACCTGGGCGCTGCTGGCGCCAGGCTTGCTCCAGGTAGCGGCGGCCTGGGGCGCAGGCGCATGGCCTGCGGTACCGGCACAGCCAGCCAGTACGGCAGCAATCAGGGCCAGGGCGGCGGGGGCGATGGAGAATCGGGCCATGGGGTGCTCCTGTGGGGTGAAACAGTGAATCAGTAACCGGGCTTGGCCCCGGCACGGCGGCGTGCAAACAGGCCGGCAGCGCCAGCGCCCTGCTTGGCAAAACGCTCGCGCCGCGCCACCTTGGGATCGACCAGCAGCGGGCGGCTGAGCTCGATGCGATCCTGCGCGCGCAGCGGCTGGTCCGGCGTGGCCTTTCGGCCCCAGATGCTGGCAACCAGGCAGTCATCCTGCGTCTGCAGCCAGGCCTGCACGGCGGGCTGATGCGCCATGGCGCTGGCTTGCACCGCTTGCAGCAGCGTCGTGCCTGCGGTCACCTGCAAGGCTTCCGACTGCACGGTACGCGGCGCTGGCGACCAGGCCAGCTCGATCGGGATCAGGGCGGAATCAGCCATAGACCTTGCGCGCGCGCTGGATGAAGGCATCGACAAAGCTGCCGGCAATCTTGTCAAACACCGGGCCGACCAGCATCGCCAAGGCGCGGCTGGAGAAACCATATTCCATGTCGAAGTGGATGCGGCAGGCGCGCTGGCTGCCATCGCCGACCTTGTCAAAGCGCCAGGTGCCCTTGAGCTGCGAGAACGGGCCGCGCACCAGGTCGAGCGTGATCTGCTCGTCCGGAATGTGGTGGTTGCGCGTGACAAAGCTCTGCTTGAAGCCGGCCAGCGCGATGCCGACTTCAGCCACCATGCCATCGGGCGTGCGCTCGAGCACACGGCCAAAATCGCACCAGGGCATGAATTCCGGATATTTTTCGACGTCAGACACCAGGTCGAACATTTCGGCCGGGCTATACCAGATGAGGACGGATTTGTGTACGTTTTTCATGGATTGCTGTTTTCGACCATTGTATGCATGGCGGAACTTTGCTCAAGGTCGTATGATCTGATACTTTTGACTGGCGCGCATGCGCCCTGCAAGTTTTCCCATCATTCCACATGGCCACCAAGAACAAGAAAGCCCTCCCTGCCCGCATCGCCGACAACAAGAAAGCCGCCTTCAACTACTTCTTCGAGGAGAAGTACGAGGCCGGCATGGTGCTGCAAGGCTGGGAAGTGAAGGCGATCCGCGAAGGCAAGGTGCAGCTGACCGACGGCTATGTGGTGATCCGCGAGGGTGAGCTGTTCCTGATCGGCTGCCAGATCAACCCGCTCAAGACCGCCTCCACCCACATCAGCGCCGATGCCGCCCGCATCAAGAAACTGCTGTTGCACAAGGACCAGATCCAGCGCCTGATCGGCAAGGTGGAGCAGAAAGGCTATACCCTGGTGCCGATCAACCTGCACTGGAAGGACGGCCGCGTGAAATGCGAAATCGCCTTGGCCAAGGGCAAGGCCGAGCATGACAAGCGCGACACCATCAGGGAGCGCGAGGGCAAGCGCGAGGTGGAGCGGGCGATGAAGAGTCGCCATCGCTGAGCGCCCTGCTCTGCCCTGCATGCGACAAGGCCAGGATGGTTACCATCCTGGCCTTGTGCTTTTTACGGCTTCGACAGCGGATCAGTCAATCTGCGGTAAGTCCCCCAGCGCACGCGCCAGCTCGTCCTCGTCACAGACATCATCCTTCAGCTCGCCCGCCAGGAAGCGCGTGTAAGCCGCCATGTCAAAGTGGCCGTGGCCGCTCAGGCAGAACAGGATGGCTTCGGCCTTGCCCTCGTGCTTGCAGCGCAGCGCTTCCTGCACCGCGCCCTGGATCGCATGGGTCGATTCCGGCGCCGGCACGATGCCCTCATGGCGCGCAAACAGCACGCCGGCGGCAAAGCAGTCGCCCTGGCCATAGGCCACGGCTTCCATCAGGCCCAATTCCTTGACATGGCTGACCAGCGGCGCCATGCCGTGGTAGCGCAGGCCACCGGCATGGAAGCCCGGCGGCGTGAAGCTGCTGCCCAGCGTGTGCATCTTGGTGATGGGCGTCATCTGCGCCGTGTCGCCAAAGTCGTAGGCATACTTGCCGCGCGTCAGCGACGGGCAGGCGCTCGGCTCGACACCGACGATACGCGGCATCGGGCGCTCGCCGCGCAGGCCGCTGCCCAGGAACGGGAAGGCAATGCCGGCAAAGTTGCTGCCGCCACCGGTACAGCTCAGCACCACGTCCGGCCAGCAGTCGGCCATTTCCATCTGCTGCATCGCTTCCAGGCCGATCACGCTCTGGTGCAGCAGCACATGGTTGAGCACCGAGCCCAGCGTGTACTTGGTATCGTCGTTCTGCGCGGCGATTTCCACCGCCTCGCTGATGGCGATGCCCAGGCTGCCCGGATGGTCCGGACGCTCGGCCAGCACCTTGCGGCCGTATTCGGTCTGCGTGCTAGGTGAAGCAATGCAGCGCGCACCATAGGTTTCCATCACGGCACGACGGTACGGCTTCTGGTCGTAGCTCACGCGCACCTGGTAGACCTCGACATCCAGGTCGAACAGCGAACCAGCATAGGCCAGCGAAGTGCCCCACTGCCCGGCACCCGTCTCGGTCGTCACGCGGCGCACGCCGGCCTGCTTGTTGTAGAAGGCCTGCGGAATCGCCGAGTTGGGCTTGTGACTGCCGGCCGGGCTGACGCCCTCGTACTTGTAGAAGATCTTGGCCGGCGTACCCAGCGCCTTTTCCAGCGCGCGGGCGCGAAACAGCGGCGCCGGACGCCACTGGCGCAGCACGTCGCGTACCGGCTCGGGGATCTCCACCTCGCGCTCGGTCGTCATTTCCTGTTCGATCAGCGCCATCGGGAACAGCGGCTCCAGATCGGCGGCCTGTACCGGTTGCTTTGTGCCCGGATGCAGCACCGGCGGCAGCGGCTGCGGCAGGTCGGCCTGGATGTTGTACCAGTGGCGTGGAATCTGCTCTTCGTCGAGCAGGTACTTGAGTTGCTTGCTCATGACCGGTACCTCTCGGAATTTACTTCAGGAACGCCAGCGGGTGCATGGACGCCGGCCAGGGGCTCTCGTAGAACGCGTCAACCATCTCGTCGGTCACGTCCTCGATGCGCGGCGGGTTCCACTGCGGGTTGTTGTCCTTGTCGATCACCAGCGCGCGCACGCCTTCAATGATCTCGCTGCCGACCATGGTACGGCCCATGTGCTGCGGGAAGAAGCAATGGCGCACCAGGTCGCGCTCCATGCGCAGGTCTTCTGCCACCGTCATGTGGCGGCCGCGGCGGATCTGCTCGAACACCACATGCAGCAGCAGCGGCGAACGCTTGCGCAGTGCGCCCGCGCACTTCTGCGCCCACTCGCTGCCGGTATCGGCTTCGAGTTGCTGCACGATCGCCTTGAAGCTTTCGGCGCCAAAATACTTCTCGGCTTCGGCGCGCGAAGCGGCAAAGGCCTCGGTTTCGGCCGGCGTGGCGTCCATCTGCTGCTTCAGCCAGCTGCGTACGGCATCGCCATCGGCAAACTGCTGTTCACCCAGCGCCTGCCAGACCTCGGCCTGGCGGCTGCTGGCCAGGTAATGGTCACCCAGGCCAATCGCGATGCCGTCCGCGCCCAGGATGTGGTCGCCGGCCAGTGCCAGCCATTCGCCGCTATGGCCAGGGCAACGGCTCAGGAAGTAGCCACCGCCCACGTCCGGGAACAGGCCGATCAGCGTCTCGGGCATGGCCATGCGCGTGCGTTCGGTCAGGATACGGTCGGTCGCACCCTGGCTGATGCCCATGCCGCCACCCATGACGATGCCGTCCATGAAGGCGATATAGGGCTTGCCCAGGAAGTGCGTCAGGTGGTTTAGTGCATACTCTTCGGTGAAGAAGTCCTCGATCTCGGGGTTGCCGCGCTCGGCCTGGTCGTGGAAGAAACGGATATCACCGCCGGCGCAGAAGGCACCAAACACGCCCTCCTTGTTGCTGCCGCGGATCGCCACCGCCTGGATCGCCGGATCGGCCTGCCAGGTCTGCAGGATCTCGTACAGGCTGCGTACCATCGCCAGGCTCAGCGCGTTCAGCGCCTTGGAACGGTTCAGGGTAATGAAGCCGACGCCACCACGGACCTCGCTCAGCACATCGGGCGTGGCCCACTTCCAGTTTGCACTCATCTCACTTGCCTCCATCCTAGGAATTCGTTGATTGCCAGCGCCAGCAGCACGACACTGCCGCCGATGACCACATTGGATGACGGGATTTCCCCGGCACCCCACCAAGTGAGCAGTATGCCAAAAATAATCTCCAGCAAGGCCAGCAGCGACAGTTCCGGCGCACTCAATACCCGCGACGCGACCACCGCCAGCGCGCACGGAATCGCCAGCTGGAACAGGCCCAACGCCGTCAGCCAGCCCATGTCGGGCCAGGAGGCCTGGAACGGCCAGGCAAACGGCAGGCAGACCAGCGCCGACAGGAAGCCGCCAATCGCCAGCGCCGGCACCATGTCACTGGCCTGGATCGGCGGCGGTGCCAGTTCCAGCGCCGGGTTCTGGAACTGCGCCACGGCATCGCCCGGCAGCTCATTGCTGACAGCCTGGGTACGTTCGCTGATCGCCACGGCATGGGCGCGCTGCGATTGCTCCGCGCGCAACTGCGCCAGCCGCTTGCGCTCACGGTGCATCAGCGTCCATTGCGCGCAGGAGCAAATCGGCACCAGCAGCGCAATCAGCGAACCGATCAGCTTGCGGTCATAACCCAGCGTCAGGTGGGCGGCATAGATGTAGACGATGCCGGCTGCGGCCACCAGCACCGTCATGCGGGTCCGGCGCGGCAGCTTTTCTTTCAGGATGAAGTGGCTGACCAGCGCAGTAAACACCGGGCCGAGCGCCGACAGCACCAGCACGTTGGCCACGGTGGTAAAGCTCAGCGCCATCATGAAGGCGGTGAACATGCCAGCCCAGCACAGGCCGGACAGCCACAGCATCGGCTCGTCCCAGGGAATGCGGCGCAGGCTGCCCTGGCCGCGCGTGAAACGCAACACAAGCAGGATGCAGCTGGCCGCCAGCAGGCTGCGCCAGAACGTCACCTCGACCCCGCTGGCGTCGGTGATCTGGCGCGTCATGACCCCTGCCGTGGCCCACATCAGGGTGACCAGCACCATGACGACAACGGCCCAGCCGTGGCTGAGCCGTGGTCGCAATACGGCACGCAACAACATGCCGGTTTACCGCATCAGACGGTTTCGCGGCTGGCGCGCTTGCGCTCGTGTTCCTTCAGGTGACGCTTGCGCAGGCGGATGCTCTTGGGCGTGATCTCGACCAGCTCGTCGTCCTCGATGAACTCCACGCCGTATTCCAGCGTCAGGTCGATCGGCGGCGTGATCTTGATCGCATCTTCCTTGCCGGACACGCGGAAGTTGGTCAGCTGCTTGGTACGCGTGGCGTTCACCACCAGGTCGTTGTCGCGGCTGTGGATACCGACAATCATGCCCTCGTACACCGGATCACCGGCCTTGACGAACATGCGGCCGCGGTCATCCAGCTTGCCCAGCGCGTAGGTGAAGATTTCGCCATCGTCCATGGAAATCAGCACGCCGTTCTTGCGGCCGCCGATTTCGCCCTTGAAAGGCTCGTAGCCGTCAAAGATGTTGCTGATCAGACCGGAACCACGCGTCAGGTTCAGGAATTCGTTGGTGAAACCGATCAGGCCACGCGCCGGAATGCGGTATTCCAGACGCACGCGGCCACGGCCGTCCGGCTCCATATTGACCAGTTCGCCCTTGCGCTCGCCCAGTGCCTGCATCACGCCGCCCTGGTGGCCTTCCTCAATATCGGCCGTCACCAGCTCGATCGGCTCGCACTTCTCGCCGTCGATCTCCTGGAACACCACGCGCGGCTTGGACACGGCCAGCTCGTAGCCTTCGCGGCGCATGTTTTCCAGCAGGATGGTCAGGTGCAGTTCACCACGACCGGAGACTTCGAACACGCCGTCCTCGCCGGTTTCCTTGACGCGCAGCGCCATGTTGCTCTGCAGTTCCTTCTGCAGGCGGTCCCAGATCTGGCGGCTGGTGACGAACTTGCCTTCGCGGCCAGCCAGCGGGCTGGTGTTGACGCTGAAGTTCATGGTCAGCGTCGGCTCGTCCACCTTCAGCATCTCGACCGGAGCCGGGTTGTCCGGATCGGTGATCGTCACGCCAATGCCGATGTCCTCGATGCCGTTGATCAGCACGATGTCGCCGGGACCGGCTTCCTTGACCTGCACGCGGTCCAGGCCCTGGAAAGTCAGCACCTGGTTGATGCGGCCCTTGTACTGCTTGCCGTCAGGACCTTCCATCACCAGCACGTCCTGCGCCGGACGCAGGCGGCCGGAGTTGATGCGACCCACGCCGATACGGCCGACGAAGGTGGAGTAGTCAATCGCCGAGACCTGCAGCTGCAGCGGTGCATCGGCATCGCCTTCGTGCGGCGTGACGTGGCTCAGGATGGTATCGAACAGCGGCGACATATCCTTGCCCCACTGCTCGCCCGGCACGCCCTCTTCCAGCGAGGACCAGCCGTTGATGCCGGAAGCGTAGACTACCGGGAAGTCCAGCTGCTCGTCGGTAGCGCCCAGCTTGTCGAACAGGTCGAAGGCGGCGTTGATCACCTTGTCCGGATCGGCACCGGGCTTGTCCACCTTGTTCACCACCACGATCGGGCGCAGGCCCAGGGCCAGCGCCTTCTTGGTCACGAAACGGGTCTGCGGCATCGGGCCTTCCTGGGCATCGATCAGCAGCACCACGCCGTCCACCATGGACAGGGCGCGCTCGACTTCACCACCGAAGTCCGCGTGACCAGGGGTGTCGACGACGTTGATGTGGGTGCCCTTCCAGCTCACGGCACAGTTCTTGGCCAAGATGGTGATGCCACGCTCACGTTCGATGGCGTTGTTGTCCATCACGGAATCGACCACTTTTTCGTGCTCGGCAAAGGTACCGGAGTGGCGCAGCAGCTGGTCGACCATGGTGGTCTTGCCGTGGTCAACGTGGGCGATGATGGCGATATTGCGGATTTGTTGGCTCATGGGAATGCAATGGTGTAAAAAATCGTCTGTAAATGGTCAGCTGGCGGCATCACTTGCCTGGGCCAGCGTCTGCTGGATATCCAGCGGGCTCAGCAGCCGCACCGGAATCAGGTGGCCGGCCTGTACATGGGCCGTGCCGAGCAGCACCCGGTCGGGTGGCTTGAACAGCGCCGGGCAATCCGGAGCCGGGCCATACACCGCCACCAGCGGCATGTCGGGCCAGGGGCCACGGCGGCGCAAGCCAGTCAGGAAGCGTGCTGCATCTTCTGCGCCCAGCATGACAGGGCTGTGACCCTGCAGCAGGATATCTACCGGCTGCAGCAGTTGCAGCCGCTGTTCCGCCGGCATCGCCTCCAGTGCCTCGAGCGTGATGCACTGTGTCAGGTCGAACACGCCCGTCTGTACCCGGCGCAGGCCGATCAGGTGCGCGCCACAGCCGAGCGCGTTGCCGATGTCCTCGGCCAGCGTGCGGATGTAGCTGCCCTTGCTGACGCTGGCGTGGATACGTATCACGCTGCCAGCCGGATGCTGCTGCAGGATCTCGTCCGGCACCGGCAGGCGCTCCAGCCGCGACACCGTGATGCGGCGCACCGGGCGCTCTACCGTGATGCCGGCACGGGCGTATTCGTACAGCGGCTTGCCGTCCTTTTTCAGGGCGGAATACATGGGGGGCATCTGGTCCTGCTCACCCAGGAAACGCTGCAGCACGGCGGCTACCGCCGCATCGTCTGCCTGTACCTCGCGCTCGTCCAGCAGCTCGCCCTCGGTATCACCGGTGGTCGTGGTCTGGCCCAGGCGCAGCGTGGCCACGTAGGCCTTGTCGGCATCCAGATGCAGCTGGCTGAACTTGGTGGCAGCGCCAAAGCACAGCGGCAGCACACCGGTCGCCAGTGGATCCAGCGTACCGGTATGGCCGGCTTTTTCGGCGCGCAGCAGCCACTTGACCTTCTGCAAGGCCTGGTTGCTGGAGAGTCCTATGGGCTTGTCGAGCAGCACCACCCCGTGGACAGGGCGACGCTGCACCCTGTTCCGTGGAGCAGCCGTCATCTCAATCCTCGTTCTTGGAACGCGAAGACACGGCCTTGGCGATCAGCGCATTCATGTCCGCCGCACGTTCCTGGGTACGATCGTAGACGAAATGCAGCGTCGGCACGGTGTGGATGTGCAGTCGCTTGAACAGGCCGTTGCGCAGGTGGCCGGCAGCGTGGTTCAGGGCTTCCTCGGTCTGTTCCGGGTCGCCAGTGAGCACACTGAAGTAGACCTTGGCGTGGGCATAGTCGGGCGTGACTTCCACGCCCTGCAGGGTGACCATGCCGACACGCGGATCCTTCAGCTCGCGCTGGATCAGTTCCGCCAGATCACGCTGGATCTGGTCGGCCACCTTGTAGCTGCGGTTGGTAGGGGCTTTCTTCTGTGCCATGCGGGATTACAGGGTACGGGCCACTTCCTTGACTTCGAAGAATTCGAGCTGGTCGCCTTCCTTGATGTCGTTGTAGTTCTTGAGCTTGATACCGCACTCGAAGCCTTCCTTGACCTCGCGCACATCGTCCTTCATGCGCTTCAGGGAGTCCAGCTCGCCGGTATAGATCACCACGTTGTCGCGCAGCAGGCGGAAGTTGGCGTTGCGCGTGACATAGCCGGAAGTGACCATACAGCCCGCCACGGTACCGATCTTGGACGCCACGAACACGGTGCGAATCTCGGCATGACCGATGATCTCTTCCTTCTTGTCCGGCGTCAGCATGCCGCCCATGGCTGCCTTCACGTCATCCACGGCGTCGTAAATGATGTTGTAGTAGTGGATGTCGATACCGTTGCCTTCGGCTGCCTTGCGCGCCTGGGCATCGGCACGCACGTTGAAGCCCATGACCACGGCGTTGGAGGCAATCGCCAGGTTGATGTCGGATTCGCTGATGCCACCGACACCGGCGTACACCACCTGCACCTTGACCTCGTCGGTCGACAGCTTGAGCAGCGATGCGGCCAGCGCTTCCTGCGAACCCTGCACGTCGGCCTTGATGATGATGGGCAGGTGCTTGACCTCGCCCGCCTCCATGTTGGCGAACATGTTTTCCAGCTTGGCCGCCTGTTGCTTGGCCAGCTTGGTATCGCGCAGCTTGCCGGAACGGTAGTTGGCGATTTCACGGGCACGACGCTCATCGGCCAGCACCATGAATTCGTCGCCAGCCTGCGGCACTTCGGTCAGGCCCTGGATTTCCACCGGGATGGACGGGCCAGCCGACTTGGTCGGCCTGCCGTTCTCGTCGACCATGGCACGCACGCGACCCCAGGTCTGGCCTGCCAGCACCACGTCGCCGGCCTTGATGGTACCGGACTGCACCAGCACCGTGGCCACCGGGCCGCGGCCCTTGTCCAGCTGGGCCTCGATCACCAGGCCCTTGGCCATGGCGTCCACCGGCGCCTTCAGCTCCAGTACTTCGGCCTGCAGCAGCACGTGCTCCAGCAGTTCGTCGATACCCATGCCGGTCTTGGAGGACACCGGCACGAACGGGGAATCGCCGCCGTACTCTTCCGGCACCACTTCCTCGTTCACCAGCTCGCCCTTGACGCGCTCGATGTTGGCTTCAGGCTTGTCGGCCTTGGTCAGCGCCACCACGATCGGCACACCGGCCGCTTTCGCGTGCTTGATAGCCTCGCGCGTCTGCGGCATCACGCCGTCGTCGGAGGCACAGACCAGGATCACGATGTCGGTGGCCTGGGCACCGCGTGCACGCATGGCGGTAAACGCCTCGTGGCCCGGAGTGTCCAGGAAGGTGACGATGCCACGCTCGGTTTCCACATGGTAGGCACCAATGTGCTGCGTGATGCCGCCGGCTTCGCCCACCGCCACCTTGGCGCGGCGGATGTAGTCCAGCAGCGAGGTCTTGCCGTGGTCCACGTGGCCCATCACGGTCACCACCGGGGCACGCGGCAGCAGTTCTGCGCTTTGTGCTTCCACTTCTTCCTGGGTGAAGGCTTCCGGATCGTCCAGGGCTGCTTGTACAGCAACGTGGCCCAGTTCTTCCACCAGAATCATGGCGGTGTCCTGGTCCAGCGACTGGTTGATGGTCACCATCTGGCCTAGCTTCATCAGGGCCTTGATCACCTCGGAGGCCTTGATCGCCATCTTGTGGGCCAGTTCGCCCACGGTGATGGTCTCAGGCACATGGATCTCGAGTTGCTTGAACTCGACCGGTGCCTGCGGCTGGCGGTCTTCCTGGTGGCCACGGCGATCGCCGCGACGGCCCTTGGGACCACTGCGCCAGTTGTTGCCACCGCGGCTGTTGGCCGTGGTGTCACCGCGCGTCTTGATTTCGCCGCGCTTCTTGTTCTCGCCGTCGCCAGCCCAGCTGGAGGACAGTTTGGCCGACTTGACTTCCTTGGTACCGGCCGTCTTGTCGGCACCTGCGGCGGCCGGCTTGGCGGCAGCCTTGTCGGCACCAGCGGCCGGCTTGTGCAGCGTGCCCTTGGTCGGCTTCGGCTCTTCCGGCTTCTTGGCCGTCAGCACCTTGGCCGGCGCGTTCATCATGGCACGGATGGCTTCCGCCTCGGCCAGGGCCTTGCGGCGGCGCTCTTCCAGATCGCGGGCACGGGCGGCTTCTTCATCGGCCTGGGCCTTGCGGGCAGCTTCAGCATCGGCCTTGGCTTTCGCCTTGGCGGCCTCGGCATCAATACGGGCCTGCTCCTCCGCCTGGGCGGCCTGCTCCTGCTCGCGTTCGCGCTGGACAGCAGCGTCACGCGCAGCAGCGGCACGCTCGACGCTCTCGGCGCGGGCCTGCTGGATTGCGGCGACTTCGGCTTCGGCGCGGGCACGGGCTTCGGCACGCGCCTTTTCCGGATCCTGCGCAGCCTCGGCCGCGGCAGCCTCGGCGGCAGCACGTGCTTCGGCTTCGGCACGGGCGCGCTCTTCCGCTTCGCGGCGGGCGCGCTCCTCGGCTTCACGCTGGCGTGCTTCTTCTTCCTCGCGCTGGCGGCGCTTCTCGGCCAGCTCTTCTTCCTGGCGACGCAGCAGTTCAGCCTGCTGCAGCGCCTCTTCTTCGCGGCGGCGCAGTTCCAGCTCGTCGGCAGACGGCTCGGTCGGCGTCACGCTGGCTTCAATGTCTTCACGCTTGATCAGGGTGCGCTTCTTGCGCACTTCGACCGGGATGGTACGGGCCTTGCCAGTGGCATCGGCCTGCTTGATCTCGCTGGTGGAACGGCGCGTGAGCACGATCTTCTTGCGCTCGCCGGTATTGCCGTGGCTGCTGCGCAGGAAATCCAGCAGCATGCGCTTGTCGGCTTCAGTCAGGGAGTCGCTGGCGCTGGACTTGTTCACGCCAGCGCTGTTGAGCTGGGACAGCAGAGCCTCGGGGCTCTTGTTCAGCTCGGCAGCAAAATCTGCAACAGTGGTGTTTGTCATTGTGTTCTTACCCCTTTCCTTAGCCCTGGTCCTCGTCGAACCAGTGTTCGCGGGCCTTCATGATCAGCGCGGTAGCAGCTTCTTCATCGAGGCCGGCAATCTCCACGAGCTCATCGGTCGCCAGGTCGGCCAGCTCGTCACGCGTATGTACTTCGGCTGCAGCCAGCTTGGCCAGCAGCTCCGGCGTCATGCCTTCCAGGTCACGCAGGTCGAGCGCGGTGTCATCCACGCTTTCTTCCTGGGCGATGGCCATGGTCAGCAGCGCATCCTTGGCACGGGCACGCAGTTCGTTCACCGTGTCTTCGTCGAAGGCCTCGATTTCCAGCATTTCCTGCAGCGGCACGTAAGCCACTTCTTCCAGGCTGGTAAAGCCTTCCTCGATCAGGATGTCGGCGATTTCCTCGTCCACATCCAGCTTGCTCATGAACAGGGTGCGCATTTCCTGCTGCTCGCTGGCCTGCTTTTCGGCAGACTCGGCAGCGTCCATGATGTTGATCTTCCAGCCGGTCAGGTCGGAGGCCAGGCGCACGTTCTGGCCGCCACGGCCAATCGCCACCGCCAGGTTTTCCTCGTCCACGACCACGTCCATGGCGTGCTTTTCCTCATCGACCACGATGGACTGCACGTTGGCCGGAGCCAGCGCGCCAATCACGAACTGGGCCGGATCCTCGCTCCACAGCACGATGTCGACACGCTCGCCAGCCAGTTCGTTGGTGACGGCGGTCACGCGGCTGCCGCGCACGCCGACACAGGTACCGATCGGGTCAATGCGCTGGTCGTGCGCGACCACGGCGATCTTGGCACGGCTACCCGGATCACGCGCGCAGGACTTGATCTCCAGCAGGCCCTGCTCGATTTCAGGCACTTCCTGGCGGAACAGCTCCATCATGAAGGCCGGCGCGGAGCGCGACAGCATGATGGGGGCACCACGCTGGGTGGTATCGACTTCCATGATCATGGCACGCAGGCGGTCGCCGGTGCGGAAGTTTTCCTTGGGAATGGTTTCGCTACGGCGCAGGCGACCTTCGACACGGCCGCTTTCGACGATCAGGTCGCCCTTGTCCATGCGCTTGACGGTACCGCTGAAGATCTTCTCGCCGCGATCCAGGAAGTCGCGCAGCAGCATGTCGCGCTCGGCGTCGCGGATGCGCTGCAGCACCACCTGCTTGGCCGTCATGGCACCGATACGGCCGATCGGCATCGATTCCACCTGCTCCTCGATGAAATCGCCTTCGACGACGTCAGCGACGCGCTCCTGCGCATCCATCAGCAGTTCTTCGGCGTCGGGGTTTTGCAGGCCGGCCTCGTTCGGCACCACCAGCCAGCGGCGGAAGGTGTCGTATTCACCGGTTTCACGGTCGATGGCGACGCGGATATCCACCTCGCCTTCATACAACTTGCGCGTGGCCTGGGCCAGCGCCATCTCGATGGCGCCGAAGACGACATCACGGTCAACGTTCTTTTCGCGGGCAATGGCCTCGACCAGCATCAGCAGTTCGCGATTCATGGTGTGGTTCTCCGTTTCTTGTTCGCTAGGATATTGGAGCCTGTATCAGGACTCGGAATCAGGTTCGGCCGCATCGGGAACGGCACGGCGACGGCCCTTGAAGTCGACCACCGGGGCCAGTCGGGCCTCGCGGATCTCGTCCAGGGTGAAGCCCAGCGCCTGCAGCGGTGCCGGCGGACGCTTCTTGCTCACGCGCACACCGGGCTTGGCCGGCGGCGCATCGCTCCAGACCACCTGCCAGCCGGCTTCGGTCTTTTCGAGCGTGCCACGGAACTTCTTGCGGCTGGCAGCAATGCCGGCCTCGTTCTCGCCAATGGGTTCCAGCAGGGTGATGTCGACCTCTTCGCCAAGGAAGCGTTCGAAATCCAGTGCGTGGCGCAGCAGCCGGTCAATGCCGGGCGAGGAGACTTCCAGGCGGTGGTAATCCACGGCCTCGACCTCGAACACGTATTGCAGCTGGCGCGAGACACGCTCGCAATCCTCGATGGTGACGAACTGCTCGGGCAGTTCGGCATGCTCGGGCAGCCACGGCAGGTCGATGGTAATGCGCAACACGCCCCCGGCGGCGCGCTCGATTTCCACGAGGTCCAGCCCCAAGCCCTGTACGGTTTGTTCCACCAATTCCTGCAATGCCACGCGTATATCCTGATCCCTGTGATTGATTGAATGCTGCAAGCCGTTGATTACAATGAAAAAATCAAGCGTCTTGCAAGGCGATCCACCAGCTTGGACAAAAAAAATGGGCGGTTGAAAACCGACCCATATTGCTTTTATGCTTGATGGTGATAAGCGTGTATTATAGACGATCCGCCTGCACGGGACAAGCCCTTGGCGATAAAATGACATACAAGGCCTGCCGCTGTCGCGCGCGGCCATCCACAATAGCAAAAAAGGACACACTCCATGGGTTTTCTGACCGGCAAGAAGCTGCTGATTACCGGCCTCCTCTCCAACCGCTCCATTGCCTACGGCATCGCCAAGGCCTGCCACGAGCAAGGTGCCGAACTGGCATTCAGCTACGTGGGCGAGCGCTTCAAGGACCGCATCACCGAATTTGCCGCCGAATTTGGCAGCAATCTGGTATTTGAATGCGATGTCGGCAGTGACGAATCCGTGGCCCGGCTGTTCGCCGACCTGAGCCAGACCTGGCCCAAGTTCGACGGTTTTGTACACAGCATCGGCTTTGCCCCGCGTGAAGCCATCTCCGGCAAGTTCCTGGACGGCCTGACGCGCGAAAACTACCAGACTGCACTGGACATCAGCGCCTACAGCTTCCCGGCCATGACCAAGGCCGCGCTGCCCTACCTGAACGACAAGTCCTCGGTACTGACCCTGTCCTACCTGGGCGCCGTGCGCACCATCCCCAACTACAACACCATGGGCGTGGCCAAGGCCGCACTGGAAGCCTCGGTGCGCTACATGGCCGAATCGCTGGGCCGCATGGAAGACGGCCGCTGCATCCGCGTCAACGGCGTCAGCGCCGGCCCGGTCAAGACGCTGGCTGCCAGCGGCATCAAGGACTTCGGCAAGCTGCTGGCCTACATGGCGGCCAACGCCCCGCTGCGCCGCAACGTGACGATCGAGGAAGTCGGCAACGTCTGCGCCTTCCTGCTGTCCGATCTGGCTTCCGGCGTCACGGCCGAGATCAGCTATGTCGATTGCGGCTTCAGCCAGACGGCTGGCCTGGGTTCCGATTACGACAAGGCCTGATCGCCCTGGCCTGAACAACAGAAAAGCGCCCTGACCAGACGGTCAGGGCGCTTTTTTCATGTGCTAAGCCGGCAGCTACCGGGAACGGGCGCCGCAGCGCCCTGCCCGCTCAGAAGTTGCTGGAGAACGGCGAATGGTGCTGCGTCTGGATCATGTCATCCATGGTCAGCGCCGGCGCCTGCTTGGGTTCGCCTTCGGCCACGCAATCGGCGTAAAAACGGCGCTCGCCGTTCTCGTCGACCTGCTCGACCAGGCCGTGGATATCGGTCTCGAAGCCCGGGCACTTGCGGGCGAACTCGCGCGCAAACTTCAGGTAGTCGACGATCTTGCGGTTGAACACCTCGCCCGGGATCAGCAGCGGGATACCCGGCGGGTACGGCGTCAGCAGGCCAACGGTGACACGGCCTTCCAGCTGGTCGATCTCGACGCGCTCGGTGCGGCGGCGCGCGATGTGCGCGTAGGCATCGGCCGGCGTCATCGCCGGGGCCAGCTCGGACAGGTACATCTCGGTCGTCAGACGGGCAATGTCGTACTCGGCGTACAGCGTGTGCACGTGCTGGCACAGGTCACGCAGACCCATGCGCTCGTAGCGGCGGTGCGACTGGCAGAACTCCGGCATGACGCGCCACATCGGCTGGTTCTTGTCGTAATCATCCTTGAACTGCTGCAGCTCAGTCAGCATGGTGTTCCAGCGGCCCTTGGTGATGCCGATGGTGAACATGATGAAGAAGCTGTACAGACCGGTCTTCTCGACCACCACGCCATGCTCGGCCAGGTACTTGGTGACGATGCTGGCCGGAATGCCGGTTTCGTCAAAGGTGCCGTCCATGCGCAGGCCCGGCGTGACGATGGTCGCCTTGATCGGGTCCAGCATGTTGAAGCCATCGGCCAGGTCGCCAAAACCGTGCCAGGACTGGTCGTCCGGTTCGCCGCTGCGGATGATCCAGTCGTCGGCGCGGCCCATGCCCTCGTCGGCAAAGCTTTCCGGACCCCAGACCTGGAACCACCAGTCGTTGCCGAATTCCTGCTCGACCTTGCGCATGGCACGGCGGAAGTCCAGCGCCTCGGCGATGCTTTCCTCGACCAGCGCGGTGCCGCCCGGCGGCTCCATCATGGCAGCTGCCACGTCACAACTGGCGATGATGCTGTACTGCGGGCTGGTCGACGTGTGCATCAGGTAGGCTTCGTTGAACAGGTAGCTGTCCAGCTTGCGCTCCTGCGAATCCTGCACCAGCACATGGCTGGCCTGGCTGATACCGGCCAGCAGCTTGTGGATGGACTGCGTGGAATACACCATGGTCTTGGACGGACGGCTGCGCTTGCGGCCCATGGCGTGGAAGGTGCCATAGAACGGGTGGAAGGCCGCGTGCGGCAGCCAGGCCTCGTCAAAGTGCAGGTTGTCGACAAAACCGTCCACCATCTGCTTGATGGTCTCGGTGTTGTAGAGCACACCGTCGTAGGTGGATTGCGTCAGCGTCAGGATGCGCGGCTTCACCGTATCCGGGTCCACGCCCTTGAGCAGCGGGTTGGCTGCAATCTTGGCGCGGATCGCTTCGGGGCTGAATTCCTCTTGCGGAATCGGACCGATGATGCCGAAGTGGTTGCGCGTCGGCTTCAGGAACACCGGAATCGCGCCAGTCATGATGATGGCGTGCAGGTTGGACTTGTGGCAGTTGCGGTCGACCACCACCACGTCACCGGCGGCCACGGTATGGTGCCAGACGATCTTGTTGCTGGTGCTGGTGCCGTTGGTGACAAAGAAGCAATGGTCGGCATTGAAGATGCGCGCAGCATTGCGCTCGGATTCCCCAATGGCACCGTTGTGGTCCAGCAGCTGGCCGAGTTCCTCGACCGCGTTGCAGACGTCGGCGCGCAGCATGTTCTCGCCGTAGAACTGGTGGTACATCTGGCCGATGGGCGATTTCAGGAAAGCCACACCGCCGGAGTGACCAGGACAGTGCCAGGAGTAGGAGCCATCTTCGGCATAGTCCAGCAACGCCTTGAAGAACGGCGGCTGGATATATTCCAGATAGGCCTTGGCCTCGCGGATGATGTGGCGCGCCACGAATTCGGGCGTGTCCTCGAACATGTGGATGAAGCCGTGCAGCTCGCGCAGGATGTCGTTGGGCAGGTGGCGGCTGGTCTTGGTTTCGCCGTAGACGTAGATCGGCACATCCTCGTTCTTGCGGCGCACTTCCTCGATGAAGTTGCGCAGGTTCTCGACCGCCAGGCTGACGTCGTTATCGCTGTTGACATCAGTGAATTCCTCGTCGTCGATCGACAGGATGAAGGCGCTGGCGCGGCTCTGCTGCTGGGCAAACTGGGTCAGGTCACCATAGCTGGTCACGCCTACCACCTCGAAGCCCTCACTCTCGATGGCCTCGGCCAGGGCGCGGATACCCAGGCCGGAAATGTTTTCGGCGCGGTAGTCTTCGTCGATGATCACGATCGGGAAGCGGAATTTCACGGGGGAGTTCTCCTTGGCATGGCAAAACAGGCCGCAAGAACGGCCTGTATCGAATAACCGCCATCATAGTGGCTGGACGGCATAACAGGTGCAGAAAAGTGTCAAAAAGACCGCGTCGTCTGCTGCGATGCTGCAGTGCGACAACGCCGGGAACCTGTCGTGCCTGCGATGATCCAACAAAGCCGTCACAACCATATGACAATAGGCATGCCCCTGCAACCCGCAGGCGCACTGCTCAAGCGGAGGAAGCAACACAATGGAAACCTCAACCCTGTGGTGGATTGCCGTAGTCCTGCTGTTGGGCGCGGAGCTGCTGACCGGCACCTTTTTCCTGCTGATGATGGCGCTGGCCGCCATCATGGGTGCGCTGTCGGCACATCTGGGCCTGGGGCTGCCGGCGCAGCTGATCATCGCCGCCCTGTCCGGCTCACTGCTGACGGTGGGCTGGTACCTGCTGCGCAAGAAGCGCAAGCTGGCCACGACCGATCCCGACCGTAGCGCCACGCGCAACAAGCTGGATATCGGCAGCGTGGTGATGGTCGAAGCCTGGCAACCCGATGGCACCACCGATGTGCAATACCGTGGCGCGCGCTGGCAGGCCATCGCCGCCAACCCGCAGCAGCCGCCCGTCAGCGGCCGCCACACCGTGACCGATATCCGCGGCAGCCAGCTGGTGCTCAGCCCGGCCGCCTGACTGTCATCCCGCCGGGCTATAGTGCCCAGACGCCCTATCGACCATCCATCTGGAGTTTTCATGGAATACGCGATTGTCCTGCTAGCCGTTGCCATCATCTTTATTGCCAAATCCGTCAAGGTGGTGCCGCAGCAGAGCGCCTGGGTGGTAGAGCGCCTGGGCAAGTACCACGCCACGCTCAACCCGGGCCTGAACTTCCTGATCCCCTTCATTGACCGCGTGGCCTACAAGCACAGCCTGAAGGAGATCCCGCTGGATGTGCCGAGCCAGGTCTGCATCACGCGCGACAACACCCAGCTGCAGGTGGACGGCATCCTCTACTTCCAGGTGACGGACGCGATGCGCGCCAGCTATGGCTCCAGCAACTACATCGTGGCAGTGACGCAGCTGGCACAGACCTCGCTGCGCAGCGTGATCGGCAAGCTGGAGCTGGACAAGACGTTTGAAGAGCGCGACATGATCAACGCCCAGGTGGTGAATGCGATTGACGAAGCCGCACTGAACTGGGGCGTGAAGGTACTGCGCTACGAGATCAAGGACCTGACGCCGCCGGCCGAGATCCTGCGTGCGATGCAGGCGCAGATCACGGCCGAACGCGAAAAGCGTGCGCTGATCGCCTCGTCCGAAGGCAAGAAGCAGGAGCAGATCAACCTGGCCGAAGGCGAGCGCGCCGCCTTCATCTCGCGCTCCGAAGGTGAAAAGCAGGCCGCCATCAACGCGGCACAAGGTGAAGCCGTCTCCATCCAGGCCGTGGCCGATGCCACCGCCGACGCCATTGAGCGCATTGCCGCCGCCATCCGCCAGCCCGGCGGCGATCAGGCGGTACAGCTCAAGGTCGCCGAACGCGCCGTGGATGCCTACGGCAAGCTGGCCTCCGAAGCGCGCACCACACTGGTGGTGCCGTCCAACATGACCGAAATGTCCTCGCTGATCGCCTCGGCAATGAAGGTGGTGCAGGCACAACAGGACAAGTGAGCGTCCGGCACAAATTTTTTGCGGCGGCCTTGGCGAGCGCTGCGAAGTAGTGCTAGAATCTCGGTTTCCACGGAGAGATGGATGAGTGGTTTAAGTCGCACGCCTGGAAAGCGTGTGTAGGTTAATAGCCTACCGAGGGTTCGAATCCCTCTCTCTCCGCCAGATACAAAAACCCCGATGACTCGCAAGAGCATCGGGGTTTTTCTTTGGCCGAATCACGGCTTGTATTCAGGCCGCCAGCCGCTCCCAGCGCAAATGTGCCGGATCACGCCACTCGCCCTGCAGTTCCTGCCAGGGCTGCTGCGCCAGTGGCGCCACGGCATGGCGACGCAGGCGTTCGAACAGCTCAAGCGACTCCTGCTCAAAATCGAAGGACGATACCGGGATCACGTGAATCGCGGGATGAAAATGGGCTTCAAACATGAAAAACTCCTTTTAGCGTTTGGTCTGACAACGGGTGGCAAGTTGGCATAAATCACCCGGGCTATTGCCCTGCAGTACGCAGGCGGGACGCCGGTCCCGGTACAACATGAGTCAGTGCAGAGTCCAGATGCAGCAAAGCCCGCCGGACGAACCGGAGGGCTTTGCTGGTCCGGCTTGGTTGTCATGTAGGCATGACCACATCTGCTAGGCATACCACCTTGCCCCGGGAGGCAGGTTGGTGCGGAACGTGTCCGACTCCTGATGTACGGTTCCCATTGTGCCCATCTGGAAAACACCGTCAAGCCCATGCAAACCCTGATGCGGCGACAATCAGGGCCATTCCCCCTATTCCGGAGACCAGACATGAGCGATATCACCATCTACCACAACCCCAAGTGCAGCAACTCACGCAGCGCCCTGGAGCTGATCCGCCAGAGCGGCGCGGAACCGGTCGTCGTCGAATACCTGAAGACACCGCTGAGTGCCAGCGAACTGCAGGCCCTGCTGCAGCGCATGGGCAGCAGCGTGCGTGACATCCTGCGCGAAAAGGAATCGGTCTATCAGGAGCTGGACCTGGGCAATGCCAAGTGGAGCGATGCCGAACTGCTCGGATTTGTCGAGCAGCACCCGGTGCTGATGAACCGTCCCATCGTGGTCACGCCGCTGGGCGCACGCCTGTGTCGCCCGGGCACACTGGTGCTGGACCTCCTGGCGCAAGACTGAGCCAGCCATCTAGAGCTCGATCACGTTCAGCTGCGGGCCCAGCACCTGCTGCGCCAGCGGCACCAGATGCGCGTGGTGCGTCAGGAACAACACCTGGCGCTGGCGTGACAGCTCACCCAGCACCTGCAGGCCAGCGGCGGTGCGCACATCGTCAAAGTTGATGAACAAGTCGTCGGCGATCAGCGGCAGCACCTGGGCACCCTGCCCGTGCTGCAGCTCCAGCGCCGCCAGCCGCAACGCCAGATAGAGCTGGTCACGCGTGCCATCGCTCAAGCCAGAGACCTCGACCCGCCGGCCATTGGCGCGCTCGCCGAGCAATTCCGGCTTGTCCTTGTCCAACTCCACGATCAGGCGCTCGAAACCACCCAGCGTCAGCGTGCGGAACATCGCCGACGCGCGCTGCAGCATCGGACCTTGGTGGCGTTCACGGTACTGCTCGGTCGCCCACTGCAGCAACTGGCCTGCCAGTTCCAGTTGCAGCCAGCCCTGCATGGCCTCGGCCATATCGGTGATGGCTTCCTGGCGGCGTGCCTCGGCCACGGCCGCATCCTGTTGGCCGTCATGGGTTTGCAGACTGGCCTCCAGCGTGCCCTGCTGCTTGCCCAGCTCCGATAACTGACCGCGTAGCGCCTCGTAGTCCTGCTGCGCCTGCAGCAGATCCTGCGGCAGGCTGTCCAACGACTGCGCCGCAACTTCTGCACGCAGCTGTTCCAGGCTCAGGCCGCCGGCGTGGCGCAACAGTTCTTCACGATCGCGTTCGCAACGCTTACGCTGCGCCTGCTGCGCGGTGAAGCGGCTCACCACCTGCGCCAGCAAAGCCATGTCGGACACGCCTGCGGCGGCGTACAGCGGTTGCAGCCGTGCCTGCAATGCCGACTGGCGCACTTGCACCTGTTCCAGCTGCCGACGCTGTTCGGCCAACTGACCTTGCAATCGCTGCTGCGCAGCCTGCTGTTCACGTGCCTGCTGCAGGCGCTGAAACAGATCGCGCGCAATAAGGTCAGCGTCCTGCCCGGACAATTCCGGCACCAGCTGCTGCAGGGCCTCAGCCTGCCGTGCCAGCGCATCCAGATCCGCCTGCATGGCGCCAATACGCTCGCTGGCCAGCTGCTGCATGTCTTGCAGCGTCTCCTGTATGGTACGGGAAACATCCAGATAACGCTCAACCTGATCCTGATCAGGAATGGATCCCTCATAACCAGCATCCTTGCAGGCTGCTTGCCATTGTTGCTGCCAGTCTTCCCAGGCGGTCTGGGCCTGTTGCTGCTCCAGTGTGGCCGCCTGCAAGGACGCTGCCAGCTGCTGCAATTCACGCTGCAGTCGCTGGCGCTCACCCTGGCTGCGCTCCCAGGCCGCACTACGCTGTTGCGCCAGTTGCAGGCAGGCCTGCAGGGGCAGGGATTGCACCTCTTCGCCCAAGGCCTGTTGCAGCTGCGTACGACTGCTATCGAGGGACTGCTGCAGGGCCTGTGCCTGCAGGTCCAGCCCTTCCAGATCCGTCAGCAAGTCCAGAATCTGCTCGCGCTGCTGCAACCAGGCGCTGGCCTGGTCCAGTGTCAGCGCCGGCATGCCGGCACCCAGGCACAGCGCCAGCCAGTCCTGCTGCAGCTGCGCTTGGCGTTGCGCCAGCGCCTGCTGCTCCTGCTGTCGCTGGTGCAGCTGCTGTTGCTGTCTTTCCTGTTGCAATTGCAAGCTCAAGCGCTCAGCCTCGTGCTGAGCCGTGGCCATGCGGGCATCGGCCAGCGTGTCGGCTGCGCGTACCAATTCGACATAGGCATCGGCCTGCGATGACAGCTGGGCCGGCAACTGCAGCAGCTGCTGCCAGAGGGCATCGCGGGCATCGCGCGCGGCCTGTACCTGCGCGTGCGATACCGGCTGATGCGTGCGTACCAGCTGCTCCAGCATCAGGTTGCGCGCATCCAGCTCTTGCTGCAGATCGCGCAATGCCTGTTCCAGCTGGCGCTGTTCACGCGCCTCATCGCGCTGCTGCTGTTGCAACTGCTCCAGCCGCGCCGATGTAGGCGGCAGCATGTGGCGCAAGGCTTGGGCGCTTGCCGGAGCTTGTGGCAAGGCCTGCAATGCGCTGTTGATCTGCTGCTGCAGCTGTTGCTGACGCAGCGCCAGCTCCTGCTGGCGCGCAGCCACATCGCCCAAGGCCAGTGCCTGCTGCATCGCCTGTTGCAGGACTGCGCTGACCGGCTGGGTGGCGAGCGCGTCCAGATCCTGTTGTGCCATCTGCTGGCGTTGCTGCAGTTGCGTGCAGGCTTTGCTGGCTGCATTCAGGGCGTTGCCGGCTTCGGGCGCTCGCTTGAGCAGCTGCTGCAGCCGCAGACGTACCGGCATCGTCGGCAGGCTGCGCGCAATGGCATCAGTGTCCAGGCCGGTCCAGCCCAGGCCCTGGGCTAGTGCGTGCAGCTGCTGTTCATGCTGTCGGTACTCCTGCTGGCGCAGCGGCAGGTCGCGGACATGGTTGCGACAGCTGTTGCTGTTGAGATGTAGCGCCTCGATTTCATCAGCCGCCTGCAGCAAGGGCTGTGGCAGCACAATCGCTGCCAGCTGCTGCTCCAGCTGCGCACCCGCCTGCTGCAGACGTTGCTGCTCGGCATCGAGCAGGGCCTGATCCTGCTGCGCCTGCTGCAAGGTGCCGGCAGCGTCATCTGGCAGTAGCGGCGCCACGCCTTCTGCCTGCAACGTGTCCAGCGCCTGTTGCTGCGCATCGAGCAGCTGCAATGCCGGCGCGGCCTGCTGGATGCGACGCAGGCGCTGGATCTGCTGTTCCAGCTCTTGCATGCGTTCGCGCGCCTGCTGCAGCTGCTCACCGGCCTGCTGCAGCGCGGTCTGCTGCTTTTTCCAGTCGCTGCTACGCAGCGTGTGTGCCTTGAGCGCCTGCGTGGCATCCTCCAGCACGTTTTGCGCCTGGTAATACTGGCGCTTGTCGGACTTGCGCGGAGCCCAGAGCGCATCGGCTTCCTGCTGCAGACCCTGCACCAGCTGTCCCAGATGCTGCAGGCCGGCAGCCGACTGGAACAACAGCTGGCCGACCTGGCCGGAAGCGGTCAGCATGTCGGCACTGCCCTTTACCAGCGTATCGTGATCAAGTGCCTGCATGCGCTCGAAGGCCTGCAGGTCAAGTCCGGCCAGCCAGCCGGCCAATTCGGCATCGGCGATCACGCGGTCATCCTGCGGATCGCGCAGCGTCTTGCTGTTGGCCTTGATGCGGTCAAACGCCAGCTGTTCGCTGCCACGTTGCAACACGCCGCCGAGTCGCAGATCCGGCTTGGGGTGCAGAAAATCCAGCGGCGTACGCGCCGGAATGCCGTACAGCCAGTCGGCAATCGCCTTGCGCAGGGTGGACTTGCCAGCCTCGTTCGGGCCGACCACCAGGTGGATATCGCAGTCTGCTGCCGGCAGCGTCAGCTGGCGGCCGGTGAACTTGCCGTAGCGGATCAGGTTGAGTTGCTGGATACGCATCAGCCCTGCCCTCCATCCTGTTGCAGGCGCGCTTGCAGCAGCCGTGCCGATTGCGCCAGCCAGTCTGGCAAGGCGGTGGCCGTATCCTGACGCAAGGCCTCCAGCTCGGGGGCAAACTGCAGCACCTCATTCGGCACCTTGCCCAGGGCCTGCTGCACCACCTCGGCGCGCTTTTTCAGCCAGTCAGGATCCTGCGCGGCCGCCTGCACCAGCCGATCCAGCTCCAGCAGCGTGTCCTGCCAGTCGGCATCGGCCTGTGCCGGGCTCGACAATGGCGTGGTCGCCAGCTGCACTTTCTCGATCCAGAGCCGGTCGGCATCGAGCGCCACCGCCTGCGCAATCACCTCCTGACGCAGCTGCGACTGACGCGCCAGCAGCGTGGCGTGTATGGCGGTAGCGCCTTGCAGGCGCACGCGCACCGCGGCCGGATGCTCCTCGGGCAGGCTGTCCAGCAGCTGTCGCAAGGCCTGCCCGACCAGGCGCACCGCCTGCTCAAAGTCTTCGGCCGCAGCCAGATCGACATCGAGCACAGCCCAGCGCAGCACATCCAGTTCCAGCGGCTGCACCCGGGTAATGCGGTCCTCTTCAGCATGCACCAGCAAGGCACCACGCGCGCCGGTTTCGCGCACATGGCGGCCCTGTAGGTTGCCCGGAAAGGCGATGGTGCAATCGGGCAATTCCCACAGCTGCTGCTCGTGCACATGGCCAAGCGCCCAGTACTGGTAGCCGCGCGCCTGCAGTTCGGCCAGTGAACATGGCGCATAGCGCGCATGGGCGCTATAGCCCTCCAGCGCCGTATGCAGCACGCCGATATTCAACCAGCCGGCCACCGCATCGGGATAGCCAGGCAGCAGATTGTCCAGCGTCTCGCGCGTGCGAAAACTGTGACCATGCAGCGCCACGCACAAGGCATCGATACGGAAAGTCTGTGCCTTGCGGCTGCTGAAAACGTGCACGTTCTCCGGCAACACCAGCCGGCTGGTCATGTCGCTATCAGCATCGTGGTTGCCATGCAGCAGATAGACCGGGATGCCAGCCTGCTGCAGCCGCCCCATCTGGCGCACAAAGAACAGGCCGGTGTTGAAGTCCTTCCAGCCACCGTCATACAGATCACCGGCAATGACCAGGAAATCGACCTGCTCGGCCAGTGCCGTATCGATCAATCGCACGAAAGCCGAGCGCGTAGCCGTGCGCAGGCGTTCCGCCGGAGCGTCCGGGTAGGCTGACAGGCCGCACAAGGGGCTGTCGAGGTGGATATCGGCGGCGTGGAGGAACTTCATGGGCAGACTCGCAACAGTGTTGCAGGCATTGTAGTGGCCGCCCTGCAACAGCCCTGGCCGACAAGCTTGTGGCGGCTCCGGGTGGGTCACGGGAATGACATGCGTACGTCATTCCGATTACATGCGCGGGGCGTACCGTAACGGTCATGAAACACGTCCGCTCCATCTTTCTCTCTGACATCCACCTCGGTACGAAAGCGTGCCAGGCGGAACGACTGCTGGAGTTCCTGGAGGAACACACGGCAGACAACATCTTCCTGATCGGGGATGTGATCGACTTCTGGAGTATGAGCCGCAGCATGAACTGGTCCAAGGCTCAGAACCAGGTGGTACAGAAGCTGCTGCAGCGCGCCCGCACCGATACCCGCGTGGTCCTGATTCCGGGCAACCATGACGAGATGCTGCGCGACTATTGCGGCACCGTGTTTCTGGAGATCAAGGTGGTGCACCAACTGATCCACCAGGCCGCCAACGGCAAGCGCTACCTGCTGATCCATGGCGACCAGTTTGACCAGGTGACGCAGCACCACAAATGGGTGGCCCAGCTGGGCGACCAGGCCTACAACACGCTGGTACGCCTGAACATGTGGCTGTCCTGGGCGCGCCGCAAGCTCGGCATCAGCGGCTACTGGTCGCTGGCCGGCTACGCCAAGCGCAAGGTCAAGAAGGCGCTCAACTTCATCTTCGACTTCGAGGAATGCGCCGTACAGTACGCCCGCGACCATCAGGTCGAAGGCATCATCTGCGGCCACATCCACTGGGCCACGATCCGAGAGATCAACGGCATGGAATACGTGAACTGCGGCGACTGGGTCGATTCCTGCACCGCCATCGTGGAAGACCACGACGGTTCGCTGGAGCTGATCGCCTGGCACCAGGGCACTCCAGCCCAGGTACCGGCCGAAGACATGGGAAGCGCGGTCAAGGCCTGATAGTCCATGCGCGTCCTGATGACGTCTGATGTGTATTTTCCGCGCATCAACGGTGTTTCCACTTCCATCGATACCTTCCGGCGCACCCTGGGCAGCTTCGGCGTGGAGCTGCGCCTGGTGGTGCCGTCCTACCAGGGCGAGGCCAGTACGCCGGACATTCTGCGCGTTGCCGGCCGGCCGGTACCACGTGACCCGGAAGACCGCCTGCTGAAATGGCGCGCCATGCGCCAGACCTGCCTGCAGGCCGCTGCCGATTGCGATCTCGTGCATATACAGACGCCGTTCGTGGCGCACTACGCCGGTGTGCGCGCAGCCCGCAAGCGCGGCCTGCCGGTAATGGCCACCTACCACACGCTGTTCGAGGAATACCTGCAGCACTACGCACCGATGCTGCCGTCCGGCTGGCTGAAGCAGCAGGCACGCAACTTTTCGCGGCGCCAGTGCAACGCACTCGATGCCGTCGTCGTGCCGTCCAGCGCCATGCAGCAGCGGCTGCTGGACTACGGCGTCACCAAGCCGATCCATGTGCTGCCCACCGGCATCCCGCTGGACAATTTTGCCAATGGCTGCGGCAGCCGTTTCCGGCAGCAGCACGGCATTGCCGCGGAGCGCCCGATGGCGCTGTTCGTCGGCCGCGTGGCGCATGAAAAGAATATCGATTTCCTGCTGGACGCCCTGCCCCATGCGCTGGAAACCTGTCCGGACCTGCTGCTGGTGATTGCCGGCGAAGGCCCGGCACGCGCCGAGCTGCAGCAAGAGGTGGCACAGCGCGGCTTGCAGGCATCGGTACAGTTCATCGGCTATATGGATCGGGTACACGAGCTGCCATCCTGCTATGCCGCCGCCGATGTGTTTGCCTTTGCCTCGACCACCGAGACCCAGGGCCTGGTGCTGCTGGAAGCCATGGCGGCCGGCACCCCGGCCGTGGCGCTGGCCGCCATGGGCACCATCGATATCCTGGCACCTGGCCGTGGCGCAGTCGCACCGCCGGCCGAAGCGCGCGCGTATGGCCAGGCACTGGCAACCGTGCTGCTGGATCGCAGCCGCCTGTTCCAGCTCAGCCAGGACGCCGTGCGCTATGCCGCCGAATGGTCGGACCGCGCCATGGCCAGCCGCCTGTCGCAGCTGTATCACAGCCTGGCACCCTGACGCTGCAGCGCTTGCTGGCGGCGGCAGCCGATGCCAGAATGACCAGCCATGCACACTCTGGATCTGTTTGCCGATGACCGCCCGGATGCCGGCCAGCGCGAACCGCTGGGCGCGCAGGCCGTCGTGTTGCGCGGCTACGTGCTGCCTGGCCTGCCAGCCTTGTGGCAGACGCTGCAACAGCTGACCGCGCAATCGCCGTTCCGCATCATGCAAACGGCCGGCGGTCGCAGCATGTCGGCGGCACTATCCAGTTGCGGCAAGCTGGGTTGGGTGTCGGACTCGCATGGCTACCGCTACGCCCCGCGTGACCCGCACAGCGGCAAGCCCTGGCCAACAATGCCGCAGACGCTGTTCCAGCTGGGCCAGCAGGCGGCTGCCGAAGCCGGCTTTGCCGATTTTGCGCCCGACACCTGCCTGATCAACCGCTACCTGCCTGGCGCGCGCATGGGCCTGCACCAGGACCGGCATGAGCGCGACTACCGCCAGCCGATTGTCTCGGTCTCGCTCGGGTTGCCGGCAATTTTCCAGTTTGGCGGCCTGAAGCGTGATGCCGCCGTACAGCGTGTGCCGCTGTTTCATGGCGATGTGGTGGTCTGGGGCGGCGTGGACCGCCTGCGCTTTCATGGCGTGCTGCCGGTCAAGCCCGGAGAGCACCCGCTGCTGGGAGCGCAACGCATCAACCTGACCTTGCGCAAGGCCGGCTGAGCACGGCAAGTGCCTCAGGCTGCATCAACAGATCCAGAAAAGACAAAAGCCCGATGCACATGGTGCACCGGGCTTGTATCTGGAGCGGGAAACGAGGCTCGAACTCGCGACCTCAACCTTGGCAAGGTTGCGCTCTACCAACTGAGCTATTCCCGCATAAGCTGTCATTATATGACGATTTCTGGCGTTTTTGCAAGTCACCGGAAATTTCTTGAAATTTTTTCCGGTCTGTTTCGTGCCACCGAAACCTTGCTTGCCGCTGACAGCGCACTGTGTTTGCTGTCAGAAGCTGCGCATTGTACACAAGTTTTGTCGATTTTTACGCGCCCTTGTGAACAATCAGCACGGAACGCGATGCGTGCGACACGACGCGCTGCGCCACGCTGCCCAGCATCAGCTTTTCCACGCCCTTGCGGCCGTGCGAACCCATGATGATCAGGTCGGCACCGACCTGGTCTGCCACGTCGATGATGCCCTTCCAGACCGCGTAGGCGTCGACCGTGACGGCCTCGGCAGTCACGCCCTGGTCGGCAAAGCGCTGCTTGACTTCGTTCAGCACGCGCTCGGCTTCTTCGTTCACGGCAGACAGGTATTGCGTCTGGCCAAAGGCGAAGTCCGGGCCGGCGCTGGCAAACGGATACGGATCCAGCACGTACACAGCCGTGATCTTGGTGCCCGGGAAGGCGCGACCCATGGCGATCGCCTTGTCAACGGCCAGGCTGGCGGTATCGGAACCATCGATAGGCAAGAGGATATGGTTGAACATGGTGGTCTCCTTTCTGGTGGTCGGGCAACTCGCTGCCCTGCTCGGTTTGCGATTTCAGGCGGCACTGGCAAGTACCCGCTCACTCACAGTGTACCGCGCCCAGCACCCTGCATCCTTGCCGGGAACAGGGAATCGCAGGCAGATAGGGGATCAGCTGGATAAAATGGCGTTTTCAGAGGAGAAAGCGCGTGAGCACACTGGTATGGAGCGACGATCTGGCACTGGGCATCGAACAGATGGACCAGACGCATGTGGAATTTGTGGAGCTGCGCAATGCCGTGGAAGCAGCAACTGACGAGCAGCTGCTGCAGCGCTGGAAGGACCTGATCGACCATACCCAGATCCACTTCGACAACGAGGACAAGTGGATGCGCGATACCAATTTCGCCGCCAGCAACTGCCACACCACGCACCACAAGGCGGTGCTGGACGTGATGCGCGAAGGCCTCAATTACGGCCTCAAGGGCCATTTCGTCGTAGTGCGCAAGATGAACGCCGAACTGGCGACCTGGTTCCCGCAGCACGCCGACACCATGGATGCCGCCCTGTCCGACTACCTCAAGCGCATCGGCTACGACACCGCGACCGGCCAGATTGCCCATCCGGAAGCCATGCCCGGCGGCCAGATCCACGGCTGCAGCGGCAATACCGATACCGATCTGGTCGCCACGGAACCGGCTGAAGCCGCCAGCAGCTGCGGCCACTGACACGCGCTGGCAATCGGCCATGTACGCCTCCTGGGAATGGATCCCGCTGCTGCTGGCACTGGGCATCGCCCTGTTCCTGCGCCCCTGGCGCATGCTGCGCCGCACTGAACTGCTGACGCCACTGCTGGCCAGCCTGGTGATCGTGCCCTGGGTCTGGGCCATGCCGCGGCTGCACACCATGCCGCTGCAGCTGACGCTGACCTTTTCCGGCATCATCCTGCTGACGCTGGGCTGGCCGCTGGCGATACCGGTGTTCTGCCTGATTGCGATCATCTCCGGCCTGCTGGCACCGGCCCCGGTGGCCCAGCTGATGGCCGACGCCTTCTGGCTCGGCGTGCTGCCGGCCACCTTTGCCATGCTGCTGGGCGCGCTGGTGCGGCGCTACCTGGGCCCGAACATCTTTGTCTATACACTGGGACGCGGCTTTTTTACCACCGTGGCCAGCGTGTTTGCCGCCGCCCTGCTCAGTGAATGGGCCGGCTACCACCTGCCCAATATCGATCCTTCCCTCACCACCATCGCGCACTGGCTGATTGCCTGGGGCGATGGTTTCATGACCGGGCTGCTGTCGGCGATTTTTGTCGCCTTCCGCCCGCAGTGGCTGGCCACCTGGTCGGACGAACTCTATCTGAGGTCTTCATGAGCGACTCTCCTGCCTACGGTTGCATCACGCAGGTGCCGGGCCTGCTGGCCGGGCATTGGACGTCCCCGCAACGGCCCACCGGCTGCAGCGTGGTGATCGCGCCGCAGGGCGCGGTAGCGGCCGTCGATGTCCGCGGTGCGGCACCTGGCACGCGCGAAACCGATCTGCTGGCCCCGGGCCACCTGGTGGACAAGGTGCATGCCGTGATGCTGGGCGGCGGCAGCGCCTGGGGCCTGGATGCCGCCAGCGGCGTGGTGCGCTGGCTGGAGCAGCAAGGCATCGGCATGGATGTCGGCTTTGGCCACCCGTTGCCGCTGGTACCGGCGGCCGTGCTGTTTGACTTGCCGGTCGGTGATGCCCTGATCCGGCCCGATGCCGATGGCGGCTTTGCGGCCTGTGCCGCCGCCAGTGTTAGTCCGTTGGTCTGCGGCAACGTCGGTGCCGGCGCTGGTGCCAGCGTGGGCAAGCTGTTCGGCAGCAATTGCGCCATGAAAGGCGGCATCGGCAGTGCCGGCGTGCAGCTCCATGGCGTGACCGTGGGCGCGCTGGTGGCCTGCAATGCCGTGGGCGATGTGCTGGATCCGCATACCGGACAACTGCTGGCCGGAGCCCGTACTGCGGCAGATCAGCTGCGCTTGCGTGATACCCAGCGTGCCCTGCTGCAGGGCGATGCACCGCGCTTTGCCCTGCCCGGCACCAATACCACCATCGGCATCATCGCCACCGATGCCGCGCTGTCCCGTACCGAACTGCAGCGGCTGACAGTAGCCGGCCACGATGGCCTGGCGCGCTGCATCCGTCCGGTGCACACCATGCTCGATGGCGATACCCTGTTTGCCCTGTCTACCGCCCAGGCGCAGCAGCAGCCCGATCTGATCACACTGTCAGCCATGGCGGCAGAAGCGGTGCAACTGGCGGTGCTGTGCGCCGTGCGCGCGGCACAGACACTGCGCGTGGGCGGGCTGTGGCTGCCGGCGGCTGCTGAACTGTCTGCCTGACGGTGGTGCCGCGCTCAGCGCGAGGTACACAGGTTTTCGCAGGGAATGCCGTCGCCATCCCGATCCAGACGTGTGATGCCGCATTGGTTCAGGTAGTAGCGCGCCTCGGCACAGCTGTTCATCTGGTTGCAGAAGCGCTTGCTGCCACAGTGGCTGCCCTGCCCCGCGCCCATGAGCGGCAGCAGCCGTGTGCGCGGTGCTGGCGCGTCCAGCACAATGCTGTTTTGCGCGGCTGAGCGGATACCCTTGCGGTAATCGGCCGGATAAATCGCACCGGGCTGGCTCCACAGACCCAGCGTCTCGCTGCGCGCCTGCGCCTCCAGCTGCAGGTAACGACGATCGACCAGATACTGCCGATAGGCCCAGGCATGGCCCTGGCGCACCAGTTGCTGGTTGACATTTAGGCCCTGCACCTGCACCGTGGCCAGCACCCGGCCATAGCGATCCTGACCGGCTGATTGCAGCAGCACCTGCTTGCCCGCTACCAGATCGGCCAGCGCCTTGCGCGAGGCATTGCTGAACGGCTGGCCACGCTCCGGCGCATCGATCTGGTGCAGGCGCACGCGCAGGTTCTGCTTGCTGGCGGTGAGACAGTTGAGGGTGTCACCGTCAGCGACACCGACGACGCGGCAGGCGATGTCGGCGGCGTGAGCTGACATGGGCTGGAACAGGATCAGGCCGATGCAGGCAAGCAGCCATTGCCAACCACGATGCTGCTTGCGCTCCAATGAGACGTGTGGGAAAAACCGGTACTTTGTTGTCATGTTGCTGCTGTTGGGCACATCAGAATATCGTCAAAACAGCCTGTCGGATCCATATCCCGCAAGCCATGTGTGCCAGAGAGCCCTTGAGTGTAGCTGCTCTCCCCAGCCACTCCTGCTCCAAGCAGCTGGCTCCTTGAAGATGGGCTGATCTTCAACCGATCAAGTATTTTGCCCAGCAGGCTGGCATGGGCGAGAAAATAGGGTTATAATTTCTCTTTCTCTGGTGGCTGTAGCTCAGTTGGTAGAGTCCAGGATTGTGATTCCTGTTGTCGTGGGTTCGAGCCCCATCAGCCACCCCAAATTAAAA
>JAAYCV010000059.1 GCA_012729605.1 Ramlibacter sp.
AAAAAGCGCTGGTTGCCGCTGTTGTCGCCTTCCGGGTATAGCACCTGGGCGATGCCGCGCAGGTCGCCGGCACAGCGCGCCGGGTCACTGGACACATGCTGCAGCGGATTCCAGCGGTGGCTGCGGCCATCGGCGGCAAAGGGCTGGAAGCAGAATACCTGCTGGCCGATGCGGCGGCGGTAGCCGCTGGTGCGCGCATGGTTTTCGCCCTTGATATCGAGCACGACCACGCTGTGCGCATAGTCCAGCAGCACCGGAATCACCACGCTCACGCCCTTGCCGGAACGCGTGGGTGCGGCCAGCAGCACAAAGCGCTGGCCGTGGTCACGCAGCAGTTGCCCGCCGCTGCGGCCGATCAGCAGGCCGCCGGCCGCGTTGCGGAATAGGCCGGCGCGGCGCAGCAGGGCGCGGCTGGCAAAACGTGCATCGCCATGCAGGCTGCGCGGGGACGGGCGCCACAGCAGTACCAGCGTGCCGAACCAGAGCAGCATCGCCAGGCCCAGGCCGATGCCGCCACTGATACGGATGGCCTGCCGGTGGGGCTGCAGCTGCGGCAAGTGCAGCAGCAGGTACTGCGGCCAGAGCCAGGGCGTGGCGCTATCGGGCAGGCTCCACCATTGCAGCAGCAACCAGCCGGACAGCCAGCTGCCGGCGACCGCCAGCAACAACAGGCTAGCCAGCGACAGTGTCAGGCGCAGCGGGGCGTTCATATGGGCGATTCCGGCATGCGCTGGCAGGCCAGGCGTGGGTGGTGCCGGTTGTCCGGGATCGGTGCCAGCAGCAGCTGATCCGGGCCGGACGGCAGCAATCGGTAATGGCGCACCTGGGCATCGCGCAGCAAGGACAGCACCAGCGCCTCGAACTGGCGTTGTGCGGCAGCCGGCAGGGATCGGTCCGGGACTGCTGCGGGCAGCAGTTGCGCTTGCAGCACCTGCTGTTGCCACTGGCGACCGCGCAGCTGGCTATTGCCGCCGAGTTGTAGGCGCAAGTGCGTGGGCGCGCTGCCATCGGTGGGTACCAGCGTCAGCAGGGTGTTGCTGTGCCAGTGGCCGTCGGCAGTAGCACGCAGCGCGGCCTGCTGGCGCAGTTGGCCGGCGGGGATTTGCAGCAGGGCCGGCAGCTGCTGTGGCGTGCTGGCACACATCCATTGCCCGGCCAGCGGTGACGGGCGCGCCAGTACGGCGGCCGGTGCCAGCAGCAGGAGCAGGGCGATCCGGTGCATCAGCTGCATGTGGCCTCCAGCTGCGCCTGCGGATCGAAATGGATGCCGGTGAGCTGGCGCTTGCCGGCGTGGGCGCGCACATGCACGACGATATCGATGGTCTGCTGCAGCAGGCGCTGGATCACGCCAAACTCCAGCCCGGCACCTTCGGGCGAGGCCTTGACCATCAGCGCCAGCTGGTCCCAGGTCTGCGCCACGCTGCCGGCATGGCAGCTGGTGATGGAGCCCGGGTGGCCGGAGGCGCAGTTGCGGATGAAGTAGAAGGCCTCGTCGCCACGCAGCTCGGCCAGGATGATGCGATCTGGCTTCATGCGCAGCGCCGCTTCCATGCAGCTCTTGGCACTGACCGGGGCCAGGCTTTGCCCACCCTTGGAGTAGAGCAGGTGCACCGCATTCGGCTGCGCAATGAACAGCTCGCGCGCATCCTCGATCGTCACCAGCCGCTCCTGTTCCGGGATATGGCCGACCAGCGATTTCATGAAGGTGGTCTTGCCGCTGCCGGTGGCGCCAGACACCACCAGTGTCTTGTGCTGCAGCACTGCCAGCCGGAAAAAATCGGCATGGCGGCCCTGATGCAACAGCTCCAGCAGCTGGCGGTCGTGTGTCGGCAGGCGTTGTGTCTGTGGCGCCAGCTGCTCGAAAAAGCCTTGTTCGGCATACTGCTCCAGCGAGGGTGGCTGGCGCGAGGGCAGCCGGATCGTGATCGAGACGCGCTCGGCCTCTACCGCCGGTGGAATGATGAATTGCGCCCGCTGCCCGGACGGGAAGGTCAGCGAGACCAGCGGCTCGGCCGCGGTGATGCGCTGGCCGGTCTGGCTCTCGTTGACGATGGTGGTGCAGAAGTGGCGCACGCGCTCCGGCGTCAGGCCGGCCACCGGCACGCACTGCCAGCCGGCGTGCGTCTCCAGGAACAGCTCGCCGGGGCGGTTGATGCAGATCTCGGTCACGTCCGGCCGCGTCAGGTAGTCGGCAATGCCGAGCATCTGGTACTGGTACTGCAGAAAGCCGTCAGGCAGCCGGGCCAGCGGGTCGGTGTTCATGGCGTCAGCACTCCGGCAAAGTCGATATCGCGTGCCACCTGGATCGTGATCAGCTGGCCTTGCGCGATCGTGATGGTGGGTGCGCGCGTGGCGCCAGCCTGCAGCGCGGTCTGCGCCGCCGATTGCAGCGTGTCGGCGGTGCGGCTCTGGTAGGGGTTGGTCTGCTGCACCAGGCTGCCGCTGTCTACCGAGATGCTGGTGGTGCTCGGGCTGGCGGCGGCCGGGGCATGCCTGGCAGCGGCGATCTGCATCACGTCGCTCATCAGGCTGACCAGCAGCGCCGAGCTGACGCGCTCGCCCCAGTGCTTGTCCACCACGCCGGGATGGCCGCTGCCACCGAGCGCATCGGCGCCGGGGCTCATCAACTGCACGTCCAGCCCGTCGGGTGTCAGCAGGCGCTCCCAGATCACTGCCAGTCGATCGGCGGCACCCAGCTGTTCCTGGTACTGGCCGCTGATGCGCGAGCCAGGCCGGATCAGCAGTTGGTTGCCGAGGGAGTACACCGGCTCGGTCACGATGCAGGACGTCAGTCCGGCGATCTCACTGACGATGCGTGTTTCCAGCACGCAGCGGATCACGCGGCCGCGCGGCAGCAGCGTGGCAGGGTGCTGGACACGTTGTACCAGCGCAGTGCCTTGACCGGATTCGGCGGCAGGCGGACTGGCTGATTCCACCAGCGGGCCGGCGCTGGTGCTGGTGGGGCTAGGCTCCGGCGCCAGCTTGGGGGCGGGGTTGCGCGGGCGTGCCAGTGGCACAGGTGCCAAGCTGGGTTCCGGCAGTGTCTCCACCGGGGTGGGCAGGGCGGTCTGCCCGGCCAGCGCCATGGTGACTTGGCCAGACGGCAGACCGGAGGGCGGCAGCGGCGGCAAGGTATCCGGCAACAGCGCGGCGGCGGGCGCACTGGCACTGGCCTGGAAACTCTGCTGCGGCAGTTCCACGCGCTCGCCGGAACTGCGTGCTGGACTGCTGGGGCCATCGCTCCA
>JAAYCV010000060.1 GCA_012729605.1 Ramlibacter sp.
CATCGCCGCGCAGGAAGTTGCCCAGCGGCATCACCATCATGTCGACAAACCACTGGAAGCCGTAGGGCACGAATTCGCCAAACGGCACCAGGTGCTGCTTGAGATAGCGGTATTCGGGCTGGCTGGACGGCGGCATCAGCACCTCCGACAGCGGCTGGCTGCCGGACAGCACGGCACCTCCCGGCACCATGCCGACCACGGCATTCGCCAGGCCAGTCTCGAAGGTCCCGGCCGGCGTGCCGATCAGCGCCGCCTGCTCGCCCATGGCCAAGCGCTGCTGCATGGCCTGCCAGTAGCCCGGCGGCAGCTGCGTCGGCAGGATCGGCAAGGCGGTTTCAGGCAACAGCACCAGTGGCGCCTGCGCCGCAGCCAGCTGCTCGCCGTACCAGACCAGCGCCGCTTCGATGCCGCCGCTGGGCACGAATTTCTCGTCCTGCGGGATATTGCCCTGCATCAGCTCCACGCCCAGCGGCTTGTCGCCCGCCGGCGTAGTCAGGCCGGGATTGACGCCTTCACGCAGCGCGATGCCGGCAAACAGCAGCAGCACCACGGTGGCAGAGGTCAGCAGGCCCTGGCGCACCGAAGCGTTGCGACCGTGCAGCTGGCGCAGCGCCAGCAGCGCCGCCAGCCAGCAGGCCAGGAAGCCGATGCCGTAGACGCCGATCCAGGGTGCCCAGCCGGCCAGCGGGCCTTCGACATGGGCGTAGCCCAGCGCGCCCCAGGGAAAACCGGTGAACAGCACGCCACGGCAAAGCTCGGCCAGCAGCCAGAGCGCGGCAAACAGCAGGCTGCCGCCCGCCCGCGTCGGCCCCTGCAGTGCCAGCCAGAGCCCGCAGGCCAGCGCGTAATACAACGCGAGCGCGCCGGCCAGCAACAGCACCGCCAGTGCCGCCACTCCCGACAGCATGCCGCCATAGACGTGCATGGAGATATACAGCCACCAGAAGGTACTGGCGAGCCAGACCGTGGCCAGCAGCCAGCCACGGCGGAAGCCACGGCGGAAACGCTGGCGTGGCGAATCGATAGGCGAGACGGAGCGCGCCAGCAACCAGACCGCGACAGCCAGCACCAGCGGCTGCAGCCACCACAAGGGCATGCCGCCCCAGGGCCAGGCGGTAGACCAGGCCAGCAGCACGCCGCACAAGGCCAGCAATAGCAGTCCGAGGCGTCCGGCAGGCAGCGTGTGTGTCATGGTGTCAGGGGCTAGCCGTAGCAGCGGCTCAGTAGCCGGCTTCGGGGTTGACCGCGCGAGAGACCTTGAACCAACGCACCGCACCGCCACGCGTGTGCATGACAACGAAGTTCAGGCCGTCCAGCGTGATGTACTCGCCGCGGCGCGGCACATGGCCCATTTCGTGGGCAATCAGGCCGCCAATGGTGTCGAAGTTGTCCGCATCTTCGGGATCGCTGCTGGTGATGCGCACCTCGAAATCCTCGTTGATGCGCTCGACCGGGGTATCGCCACTGACGCGGTAGGAGCCGTCGGCCAGGCTGTAGATATCGCCCTCTTCCTCGTTCTCGTCGAATTCGTCCTCGATCTCGCCGACGATTTCCTCCAGCACGTCCTCGATCGTGACCAGGCCGGCCAGGCGACCGAATTCGTCGATCACCATGGCCTGGTGGTTGCGCTTGACGCGGAATTCACGCAGCAGCTCGTTCAGGCCCTTGCTCTCGGGAATGAACAGCGGCGCGCGCAGCAGCACGCGGATATTCAGGTCGGGGGCGCGCTGCAGCTTGAGCAGGTCCTTGGACATCAGCGTGCCGATGATGTTGTCGCGCTCGCCTTCGAAGACCGGGAAACGTGAGTGCGCGGTGTTGATGACGGTCTTGAGCAGCTCGTCATAGCTGGCATTGATGTCCAGCAGGTCCATGCGCTTGGTTGGCACCATGACATCGCTGGCGGTCATGCCGGCGATGCGCAATACGCCCTCCAGCATGATGCGGCTGTCGGGGCCGATGACATCGTTGCTTTCGGCCTGGGCCAGGGTGTTGTAGAGCTCTTCCGGGGAGTCGGGTCCGGGATGCAGGAATTCGGCGATTTTTTGCAACAGGCTGCGTTTGTCCTCATGTCCCAGACTGGGGGAAGGCGAAGGGTCACTCACGGAATTGAAAGCACTGGCGTGCAGATGGTTGCGATCCCCCTAGGATACACAAAATCCGGGTCACCCGAATGTCAGGTGTGCCCGGATTCCTTCCGTCTGGGCGGCAGACTCAGAAATGCTGGCGCAGCAGCGGGTTGCCGAGCATGCCGAAGCCCTGCAGACGCTGCAGGAATTGCTGGTAGTTGCGCAGCTGCTTTTTCATGCGGTAGTCGGTATCGGCCACGCGCTCGTCCAGCGCTTCTTCCAGACGGCTGGCGCTGGTGGCTGCCGGCAGCGTCAGGTAGGCTTCGGACTCCTCGCCATCGCGCTCGACGCGGGCGCCGGCCTTGCGCGCGATGCGCAGCATCGGGCGGTTTTCGGTCAGGGCGTGGATGTAGAGCAGGTTCAGGCCACGGTTGCGACAATGCAGCACGGCACGATCGAACAGTTGCTGGCCCATGCCCATGCCGCGCAGGCTCTTGTTGACGGAGCCACCAAATTCGGCTGCCTTGCCATCGGGGCTGTAGCCCAGGTGGGCCAGCGCAACCAGGTTCAGGTTTTCGTCGTAATAGCCGTAGAGCTCGTCGCTGCCAAACTGCAGGCCGTTGACATAACGCTCGATATGGCGGTCACCGGCCAGCAGGCCGAACCGCAGGTAGCGGTCACGCTCGTCCAGCGCCAGCAGGTGCTCCAGCACCTTGTGGCGATGGTGTTGGGGCACTTCACGCAGCGGCACCTCGGTGCGGGCGCGCAGCGGTTGACGCGGGGGTTGCGCCAGTACGGCTTCAAAATCGGCAGCGGTAGTCGTCATGGAGGCTCCCTTGGCTGGCAGCGCGCCGGATGGGCCGTGCTGCTCAGTGGATACGGTCGCGCGGGTTGGCAACCGGACGGGACGAAGTATAGGGTTATCCCTGAATGCGATTCATGGAACCGACATAAACCCCTACGCAACGTAAGAAATCGCACACTTGTGCGATTCTGCTGTGGACCTGACGCCACAAATGACAAGGGGCACCCCGCAGGGTGCCCCAGTGACTATGCAGCTGACCGGGATCAGTTGCGCTCGGAATACTGCTTCATCTTGATCGCTGCGGCCAGCAGGGCCACGCCACCCAGCGCCTTTAGCAGGCCGGAGTTGTCGGCGTAGAACTCGCTCAGGCGCTGGCTCAGCTCGGGCTGCTGCTGTTGCGCCTCGTTCACGACCTGGGTCACCTCGGTCGGCGACAGCTGGGTCACGGCATCGGCATCAATCTGCTGCTCACCGGGCTTCATCACCTTCTGCAGCACACCGCCTGCCAGCGCTGCGGCTGCGGCCGGGCCCAGCGCCTGGATGACCTGGTTGATCAGGCCGGCCTGCTGCTGGTTGCTGGACTGGCCGAACATCTGGCCAACCTGCTCGCCAAGGCTGGGCGTGTCGTTGGCATCGAATGCCTCGCGCAGGCCTTCGCGCACGGTATCGCGCGGGGCTTCACGCACGATCTCGTCCACGTGGCTTTGTTGCGGCTGGCTGTTCTGGTTGAGGGCGTTGGCAATTTGCGAAAGCGCGTCTAGCAGTCCCATGGCGATCTCCTGGTCAATCAAAGAATGCGCCTGCCACGATGGCAGGGTTCAGGATCATTATGGGCAAGAGTTCATGACCGCCCGGCGAAATGGACGGCAAATCTGGCAAGTGTCTGTAACAGGCGCGATGCCGCGGTGCCGCACCGGGATGCTGCCGCTTTGCCGCCAATCCCTGCGACAATGCTGTGCATGAACGCTACGACTGCTTTTGCCCCCCTCCAGAACGATACCTTTCTGCGTGCCTGCCGCGGCCAGGCGACCGAGTACACGCCGCTGTGGCTGATGCGCCAGGCCGGCCGCTACCTGCCGGAATACCGCGAGACACGCGCCCGCGCCGGCAGCTTCATGGATCTGGCCATGAACGTCGATTACGCCACCGAGGTCACGCTGCAGCCGCTGGACCGCTTTGCGCTGGACGCCTCGATCCTGTTCAGCGACATCCTGACGATTCCCGATGCCATGGGCCTGGGCCTGAGCTTCCAGCAGGGCGAAGGCCCGAAGTTCGAGAAGAACGTGCGCGATGAAGCCGCCGTGGCCGCGCTGGACGTGCCGGACATGGACAAGCTGCGCTACGTGTTTGACGCCGTGACCAGCATCCGCAAGGCGCTGAACGGCCGTGTGCCGCTGATCGGTTTCTCCGGCAGCCCGTGGACGCTGGCCTGCTACATGGTTGAAGGCGGCAGCAGCAGCGACTACCGCGCCGTCAAGAGCCTGATGTACAGCCGCCCGGACCTGATGCACCGCATCCTGGAAGTCAACGCACGCAGCGTGGCAGCCTACCTGAACGCCCAGATCGATGCCGGCGCCCAGGCCGTGATGATTTTTGACAGCTGGGGCGGCGTGCTGGCCGACGGCAAGTTCCAGGAGTTCAGCCTGGCCTATACCGAACAGGTGCTGGGCCAGCTCAAGCGCACCGGCCCGGACGGTGCCGACATCCCGCGCCTGGTGTTCACCAAGGGCGGTGGCCTGTGGCTGACGCAGATGAACCTGCTCGATTGCGACGTGCTGGGCGTGGACTGGACCGTCAACCTGGGCGCGGCGCGTGCCTCGCTCTGGATGCATGGCGAAGGCAAGGCACTGCAGGGCAACCTGGACCCGAACGTGCTGTTTGCCTCGCCCGACAAGGTGGCGGCCGAAGCGCGTGCCGTGCTCGACAGCTTTGGCACGCCGCACACCGGTGAAGGCCGTGGTCCGACCCACATCTTCAACCTGGGCCATGGCATCAACCAGTTCACCCCGCCGGAGAACGTGACGGCACTGGTGGAAGCGGTGCACAGCCATTCGCGCGCCATGCGCGTGGCCGCCGCCTAAGCGCGCCCTGCCCCCTGGACAACCGCTGGCCTGTGCCAGCGGTTTTTTTATGGCCAGTGCACAAGTGCATCGCCCATCTGGGGAAAACCGTGGCTGTCAAGCCCGGAAAATGCGGTTTCGAGGCTTGACAACGCAGGGTTATGCACAAATGCCGCTCCGCAGATCGATGCCGGCCGTGCTGCCACGTCACTTTCAACTTGGATTTGCAAGTTCTTGAAATTCAATCATTTTTTGATGGCTGCCCAGAATCAGCAAGTGGCTGCAAGTGCGCGATTTACCGTCTTGTCCAGTGTCTGCCCAAGGGATACCCACAAAGTTATCCACAGGGCACCAACAACATTCGGAAAGGCCAATCAGGACAAGCACTTGGGACCATCTGATGGAGCAGAATGACAAGGAAGCCGTTTAACTGTCATTCAGCCGTCATCCGTGCATTTCCACAACAGCCTGGGGCAGGCAAATCCGAGCATGGCAGGCGGATTTATGCACATCTGCCAGCACTGCCTCTGAACTGTCATTTGTGTTGCAGCGCAGCAGAATCAGCCCTTGACAGATTCCGTAAGTTGTTGATTTTCATGAAATTCGTTTTTTGCCACTTATCTAGGCAAAACGCTGGAAGCCATGCAGGACGCGGACTTGGCGCATCGCTCCCAAGATCATCCACAAAGTTATCCACAGGAGCTGTGGGTGAGGCCCGGCCCTGTGGAAAGCCAGCAGATACGCGGCCTGCCAGCCACCCCCTCTCACAAGCCAGCAAGGGCGCGGGTTGGCGGGGAACCTGTGCGCCAGGCCACGTCCTTGCTGGCTTGCCGGCAGGCTGGATAAACGCACAGCCCAGCCTGGCAAAAAATTGGCGGCAATGGCTGCACCCGCACGATTTATCCCCATTTTTGTGCTAGCCCCTGTCATGGCACAGAAAAAGCCCGGCAGATTCCTGACGCAAACGCAAGTTATTGATTTTTATCAAATTTGTCTTTTTGCCCATTTTTGCCGCAAAGTGCTCAAAGCCTTGAAGGACGCGCACTTGCGCGCTCCACCCCCAAGACATCCACAAAGTTATCCACAATTGCTGGGGAATGTGCACAACTGTGCTTTTTGCCTCTGGAGCGGGCCGGAACGGGTAAAGTACCGGCCATGTCTTCCCTGCTTCCTGACGCCGCTGCCGGCGTTCCGGTGCCGGTGCTGGTGGCGCTGCCGGCGCACAGCCCACTGTCAGCCCGGCCCCTGCACTATCTGCACCCGCACGCCCTGCCGGCCGGCACGCTGGTGCGCGTGCCGCTGGGCGCGCGCCAGGTGCTGGGCGTAGTCTGGGACGGGCCGGAGCAGCCGGAATCGGACAGCGTGCAGCTGCGCGCCATCGGCGAGGTACTGGAAGCGCTGCCACCACTGGATGCCGGCTGGCGCCAGCTGGTGCAGTTCACGGCGCGCTACTACCAGCGCAGCATGGGCGAGGTGGCGCTGTCGGCGCTGCCGCCACAGCTGCGCGAAGTCGATGGCACGCAACTGGCACGCCGGCTGAAGAAGCTGGACAAGGCAGCTGTTGGCTCCGCAACAGAGCCGGCCGAAGCTCCGCTGCCCTTGTCGGCGCAACAACAGGCGGCGCTGGCCACGCTGCAGCATCAGCGCCTGCAAGCCCAGGGCCAGCCATTGCCACCGGCATTGCTGTTTGGCAGCACCGGCAGCGGCAAGACCGAGGTCTATCTGCAAGCTGCTGCGGCGCTGCTGGATGAGGATGCACAGGCCCAGGTGCTGGTGATGGTGCCCGAGATCAACCTGACGCCGCAACTGGAGCAGCGCTTTGCGCGGCGCTTTCCGCAACACCGCATGGTCAGCATGCACAGCGGCATGACGCCGGCGCAACGGCTGCAGGCCTGGCTGGCGGCGCATTTCGGCCAGGCGCGCATCGTGCTGGGCACGCGCATGGCGGTGCTGGCCTCGTTGCCGGGGCTGCGCCTGATCGTGGTGGACGAGGAGCACGACCCGAGCTACAAGCAGCAGGAAGGTGCGCGCTACTCGGCGCGGGATCTGGCGATTTACCGCGCCCACCATGCCGGCGCCGGCGTGCTGCTGGGATCGGCCACGCCCTCGCTGGAAAGCTGGCACCACAGTCGTCCTGCCGGTGATGGCGACGCCGGCGGACGTTATCTGCGCCTGTGCATGCCGGATCGCATTGGCGCGGCACCGCTGCCCAGGGTACGGCTGGTGGACATGCGGCAGCAGCCCTGGCAGACCGTATTCAGCGCCGCGCTGCTGGCGGCCATGGAAGAACGCATCGCGCGTGGCGAGCAGTGCATGGTGCTGCTGAACCGGCGCGGCTATGCACCGGTGTTGCACTGCGGCGATTGCGGCTGGAAGAGCGAATGCCCGCATTGCAGCGCCTACCGGGTATTCCACAAGCTGGATCGCACCTTGCGCTGCCACCATTGCGGCTTTACCGAACGTGTGCCTTTTGCCTGCCCGAGCTGCGGCAACCAGGATCTGCGCACGCTGGGCCAGGGCACTGAACAGCTGGAAGAGGCGCTGGCGCAGCAGCTACAGGACTTGCAGCGCCCCGATGGCAGCGCGATCCGCATCCTGCGCATGGATGCCGACACCACGCGCCATGCCGGCAGCCTGGAACAGCAGCTCGGCCAGGTGCATGCGGGCGATGTGGACGTGCTGGTGGGCACGCAGATGATTGCCAAGGGGCACGATTTCCGGCGTATCACGCTGGTGGCGGCACTGAACCCGGACAGCGCGCTGTTCAGCAGCGATTTCCGCGCACCGGAACGCCTGTTCAGCCTGCTGCTGCAGGCCGGTGGCCGCGCCGGGCGCGATGCCGCCATCGGCAGCCGCAGCGAGCTGTGGATCCAGACGCAGTTTCCCGAGCACGCCTTGTTTGCCGCGCTGCAGGCGCACGATTACCCGGCGTTTGCCGCGCAGCAGCTGGAGGAGCGCGCCGCCGCCGGCATGCCGCCGTTCAGCCACCAGGCGCTGGTGCGCGCCGAAAGCCGCGACCAGCAGCAGGCACAGGACTTCCTGAATCTGGCCTTGCACAGCCTTCAACAGTACGATCCGCAAGGTCTGGTGTTTGGCTATCCAGCGATTCCGATGACGCCGCAGCGCGTGGCGAACCGAGAACGCGCACAGATGCTGCTGGAAACCGACCAGCGCCAGGCCCTGCTGCGGCTGCTGCCGATCCTGTCCCAGCTGCTGCAACAGCACCGGCCACGCGGCATCCTGCGCTGGGCGATCGACGTGGATCCGCTGGCGATCTGAGCGGAGGCGTTACAGTAGGACCTTGTCCGAATCTCCCTGTAGCCTGCCATGACGATTTTCCAGCACAACACCAGCCACGACGATATCCACGCCGACAAGCGCGAACTGTATCCGCCGATCGAGCCGTTCCAGACCGGTTTTCTCGATACCGGCGATGGCCACCAGGTGTACTGGGAGCTGGTCGGCAACCCGGCGGGCAAGCCGGCCGTGTTCCTGCATGGCGGCCCGGGTGGCGGCTCCAGCGCCGACCATCGCCGCCTGTTTGATCCGGAACAGTACTGCGTACTGCTGTTCGACCAGCGCGGTTGCGGCCGCTCCACCCCGCATGCCAGCCTGGAGGCCAACACCACCTGGCATCTGGTCAGCGATATCGAGCGCCTGCGCATGATGCTGGGCGCCGAGCTGTGGCTGGTGTTTGGTGGCTCCTGGGGCAGCACGCTGGCGCTGGCCTATGCCGAGGAATTCCCCGAGCGCGTGAGCGAACTGGTGCTGCGCGGCATTTTCACGCTGCGCGAATCGGAAATCGCCTGGTTCTATCAGGCCGGTGCCTCCTATGTGTTCCCCGACCTGTGGCAGGACTACCTGGCGCCGATCCCGGAAGACGAGCAGGATGACCTGGTTGCCGCCTACCACCGCCGCCTGACCGGCGACGATGCCGAGGAGCAGCTGCGTTGCGCGCTGGCCTGGACCAATTGGGAGAACCGCACGATTGCGCTGCTGCCGCGCCCGCAGGTGGAGGATCCGCACCACGCGCTGGCCTTTGCCCGCATCGAGAACCACTATTTCACCCACGGCGGCTTTCTGGACGAAGCGCAGCTGCTGGTGCACGCCGACCGCCTGCGTGAGATCCCGACCGTGATCGTGCAGGGCCGCTACGATATGTGCACGCCGGCCACCAGCGCCTGGGACCTGTACCAGGTGCTGCGCAGCGTGGAAGCGCCGGTGGAGCTGCACTGGGTCGGCAATGCCGGCCATGCCTACAACGAACCCGGCATCCTGGACCAGCTGATTGGGGCGACTGACCGCTTTGCTGCCGGCTGAGGCAGACAGGCGCTTCAGCGAAATTCCTACATGCGAGCGGACGGCACCGGGTCGATACTGGGATCATTCCACCCCTCAAGGAGAATCCCATGAAAACCACCATCCTGACCCGTGCCACCCTGTTCGCCGCCTCCCTCGGCATGGCAGCTGCCGTGTCCGCACAGACGGCTCCGTCCGCTCCGTCCCCGAGCGGCGCGCAGAAAGGCTACCCGACGGCACAAGCGCATGAAGCCGCAGCCGCCCGCGGCGCCCCGGGCCAGCTGGAATCCAAGCCGCTGACCCAGTACCAGATCAACGCCCAGAAGCGCTGCGATCGCCTGCCGGAGCTGTACAAGCAGGCCTGCCTGGATCGCGTGAGCGGCAATGGTGAAGCGACTGGCAGCGTGGCTGCCGGCGGCATCCTGCGCAGCAGCGAAGTCATCATCGTTCCGGCGCAGTAAGCGCTGCGTTCAGGGGCGCATCCACTGCGTCACCAGCGCAAAGCTGACAAACGAGGCCAGCGTACTGAGCAGGATGACGCGCGCTACGCGCGTGTTGTCCGCGCCCAGACGCTCGGCCAGCAGCGAGACATTGCTGGCGCTTGGCAGCGCCGCCGCCATCACCAGCACTTGCATCGCCAGATCGGACAATGGCAATCCGGCTTGACGCGCCAGCACGCAGGCCACGAACACCAGCAGCGGATGCAGCAGCAGCTTGATCGCGGCGATACCAGCCGGATCTCGCCAGCCAGTGTCGGCATGCTGGCCGGACTGCGGCGCCATATTGGCGCGTGCCAGCACCGCACCAATCGTGAACAAGGCGACAGGCGTAGCGGCGTTGGCCAGCAGGCCGACCGTCTTGTCCAGCACCTCTGGCAGCACCCATTGCTGCGCCGTGAACCCGGCGCCCAGCAGGATCGCCCAGGCCATCGGATTACCGAGTACGCCGCGCAAGGCCTTGCCCAGCGCCTGGCGCATCGCCTGCAGGCCGCTGCCTTCGGCGCCATCCAGCCGCGACAGCGCAATGCAGATCGATGAGGTGACTACCATGTCGGCCGCCACCAGCAGGATGATCGGGCCGCCGGCAGCTTCGCCCAGCAAGGCCACCAGCAAGGGCACGCCCATGAAGCCGCTGTTCGGGAACACCGCCACCAGTGCCCCCATGGCGGCATCGTTCCAGTTGCGGCCCTGGCGCCGGGCGATGGCCACGGCCAGCGTGACCAGCACCGCGGCCACCAGCAGATAACAGGCCAGCAGTACGCCATCCAGCAGCTGCTGCAGCGGCGTGCGTGCCGCCAGCTGGAACAGCAGCGCCGGCAGGGCAAAAAACAGCACAAAGCTGTTCAGACCCGGAATCGCGGCCAGCGGCAACAGCTGGCGACGTGCCGCCAGATAGCCGCACAACACCAGCGCAAAGAACGGAAAGGTAACGGCAAGAATCGACAGCATGGACAGCACCCGGGAAGCGTTCCATTCTGCCAGAGTGCCGATGCCGCCCTGCCCCCGGCTTTCCCGCTTTGGGCGATAATGGGCCATCCCTGATCGACCCGCTGCGGCGGGTCTTTGCATTTGTCTTTCTGGAGTTCCATGTCGTCTGATGGCCTGAATATCGCGCAGCAGGAAGCGGTCAACTACCTGCACGGCCCCTGCCTGGTGCTGGCGGGAGCGGGCTCGGGCAAGACGCGCGTGATCACGCACAAGATCGCACGGCTGATCCAGGCCGGGCTGGAGCCGAAGCGCATTGCCGCCATCACCTTTACCAACAAGGCCGCCGCCGAAATGCGCGAGCGCGCCAAGGGCCTGATCGGTGCGAAAGCCGCGCGCGAGGTGGTGATCTGCACCTTCCACGCGCTCGGCGTGCGCATGCTGCGCGAGGACGGCCAGACGATTGGCCTGAAGGAGCAGTTCAGCATCCTGGACAGCGATGACGTGCTCTCGCTGCTGAAGGACTGCGGCAAGACCACCGATGCCGCCGTGGCACGTCAGTGGCAGTGGACCATCAGCCTGTGGAAAAACCAGGGCCTGACACACGCGCAAGCCTTGGAGCAGGCCAAGGGCAACGAGGAGCAGCGCAGCGCCGCGATGGTGATGCAGCTCTACCACGAGCGCCTGCAGGCCTACCAGAGCGTGGACTTTGACGACCTGATCCAGCTGCCGCTCAAGCTATTGCAACAGCATCCCGAAGTACGCGAGAAATGGCAAAAGCAGCTCGGCCACGTGCTGGTGGACGAGTACCAGGACACCAACGCCACCCAGTACGAGCTGCTGCGGCTGCTGGTGGGGCCGGACCGGCCTGATGCGCGCTTTACCGCGGTGGGCGACGACGACCAGAGCATTTACGGCTGGCGCGGTGCCACGCTGGACAACCTGCGCAAGCTGCCGGAAGACTTTCCCAAGCTGAAGGTGATCAAGCTGGAGCAGAACTACCGCTCCACCAGCACCATCCTGCAGGCCGCCAACAACGTGATCGGCCCCAACCCCAAGCTGTTTCCCAAGACGCTGTGGAGCGCGCTCGGCGATGGCGAGCCGGTGCGCGTGATCGACGCCGACAACGAGGAGCATGAAGCCGATCGCGTGGTGGCGCGCATCCAGAGCCTGCGCTCCACCTCCAGCTACAAGGAATTCCGCGACTTTGCCATCCTGTACCGAGCCAACCACCAGAGCCGTCTGCTGGAAACCGCGCTGCGCCGTGCGCAGATCCCGTACAAGGTCTCGGGTGGCACCAGCTTTTTTGACCGCGCCGAGATCAAGGACTTGTGCGCCTGGTTCCGCCTGCTGGCCAACAACGATGACGATCCGGCCTTCCTGCGCGCCATCACCAGCCCGAAACGCGGCATTGGCCACACCACCATGCAGCAGCTCGGCGAGTTTGCCGGCAAGTACCGCATCAGCATGTTCGAGGCACTGTTCAGCCCCTCGCTGCCGGCCGCCCTGCCCAAGCGGGCGGTGGACAGCCTGCACGAGTTTGGCCGCTACCTGAATGACCTGGAATATCGTGCACGCCACACCAACGGTGCCGAAGCGGCGCGCACTTTCCTGAGCGACTGGCTGCGCGAGATCCAGTTCGAGAAATACCTCTACGACAGCGAGGACAGCGAGAAGGTGGCCGCCGCACGCTGGAACAACGTGCTCGAATTCATCGACTGGATGGCGGGACGCGCCGGTGGCACGCTGGACGACACCGCCGGCGTCACCACCCAGAGCGAGATCAGGAGCGTGCTGGAAGTGGCGCAGACGATTGCGCTGCTCTCCACCATTTCCGAGCGCGAGGAAGACCAGAACGTGGTCACGCTGTCCACGCTGCATGCCTCCAAGGGCCTGGAGTGGCCGCACGTGATGATGATTGGCGTGGTCGAGGGACTGTTGCCGTTCCGCGTGGATGATGAGGCCAGCGGTGCCGAAGCCGAAGGCCTGCTGCAGCGCATCCAGGAGGAGCGCCGGCTGATGTATGTGGGCATCACGCGCGCGCAGCGCTCGCTGGCGGTGAGCTGGACGCGCCGGCGCAAGAAGGGGCGCGACATCATCAGCGCGCAACCGAGCCGCTTCATCAAGGAAATGGCGCTGGACAGCGCCACCGTCAAGGAAGATCCGCGCGAGAAGCTGAAGGCCTTGCGTGCCGAATTCGCCAAGAAGGCCGCTGCCAGCGCCGAGGCGAAATCACGCCTCTGAGCGATTCCGTTCGTGCTCCGGCTCGACCGTGACCGCCACCTCCAGCGCGCCGCCACGGCTGCCGTTGATAACGCCGCGCAGCGGTGACACATCGCTGAAATCGCGGCCCAGCGCCACACGCACATAGTCCTCGCCCGGCGTGTCCCAGCCCCAGCGATTGTTGGTCGGATCCAGATCCAGCCAGCCGCCGGGTGGATGATCCGGATCGGCATCGGCCGGTTGCAGGTCCGGCAGCCAGACCGAAGCCCAGGCGTGCGAGGCATCGGCACCGCGCAGGCGCGGCTGGCCCGGTGGCGGCTGCGTCAGCAGGTAGCCGCTCACATAGCGCGCCGCCAGCCCCTGCGCGCGCAGGCAGGACAGCAGCACATGGGCAAAGTCCTGGCAGACGCCGGCGCGCTGCTGCAGCACCTCGCTGGCAGTGGTGCCGGTGCCGGTGCTGCCGCTGCGGTAGATGAAATCCTGGTAGATGCGCTGCATCAACTCGATGGCGGCATCGTGCAAGGAACGGCCTGCCGCAAACGAGGGTCGGGCATATTCGGCGGCCAGCGCATCGGCCGCCGCATACTGCGAGGCAAACACGAAGATATGCGCCGGATCGTAGGGACCGCCGCTGCGGTAGACAAAGCGCTCTCGCACCTGCTCCCATGGCAGCTGGCTGCGGGCGGCGCGTGACGGCTGCGTCTCCACCACGGCCTGCGATGTCACCGAAAGCACATCGTGCGGTGCCGTGAGTGCAAACCAGGAGGTGGTGTTGCCAAAAATATCCTGCTGCGTCTCGATGTCGCCCGGATCAGGAGCTATCAGCAGCTGGTGCTGCAGGCACTGCTGCGCCGGCGTATCGGCCGGGCGCAGGAACACTTGATGCAAGGCATTGTCGACCATGTCGCCATAGCGGTAGTGCGTCTCGTGCGTGACATGCAGCTTCATGCCAGCCTCCCTTCGCGCAGGCCGTGCAGGGTCTGGTGCGTCACCACGCTGGTGTGGGTGAAATAGCGCTGCGACAGTGCGGCCGACAAGGCCAGCCCGCCTTGCATGCACTGCTGCAGCAGCACATGCAGCGCGCCGTGGTGGCCATCGCTATCGGCCTGGGACAGCTGCGCCAGCGGCACTTCGCCGGGCTTGGGCAGTAGCAGGCGCAGATCGGCCATGTCGGCATCGCGCCTACCACGCTGCAACCGCTCCATGCGTCGCTCCAGCGTGTAGGCGACCCAGCCGAGCGCGCGCGGGTTTTCCCGGCTGTGTACCAGCAGCTGCAGCAGGTCAGTCAGGTCGTGGCTGTGCTGGTAGTAGGCGTGGAAGGTGATGGTGCTGTCAAACAGCGCCAGCACCGCTTCAAAACCGTCCTCTTCCTGCACCACGCGCGCGGCAAAGGCCTGGTCCAGCGCATGCGCCAGGAACACCAGGCGCTCGATCATGCGGCCGCTCGACAACACGATCCAGCCGTCATCGCGCGTCATGCGGTCGAGCTGCGAACCGGTGATCGCCGTCATGCGCTGGCTCAGTCGGCGCAGCATGTGCTGTGCGCTATCCAAGCGGTAATCCTGCTCGCGCAGCAGCCGGTCACCGTCCTCGACAAAGCCCTGCTCGGCCGCACGCAGCTCCTGCCAGTGCTCATTCGCCAGCCGGTCACGCACGCGCGATGCCGTGCCGTGCAGCCAGGCCAGCTGCTGGCGGATCATGCCCTGCCCATCTGCACCAGCCAGGCCATCGATCAGGCTGCGCAGGCAGCCGGCCGGATCGTCCGCCAGCAGCGGCGCAGCAGATTCCGGCAGCAGCCCCTGGTCGCGCAACAGGCCATCGAGCCAGTGCAGCAGTGCGGGCGAGGCACGCTCCTCGCCTGACAGCAGGTTGAGCACCAGCTGCACGGTGGCCACGCTGTTCTCGACACGCTCGGTATAGCGCCCCATCCAGAACAGGTTGTCGGCGGCACGGCTGGTCACCAGCCAACCGCGCAGCGAGGTCGGCATGCCGCTGGCGACCGGCTGCAGGATGCCCGGCGGATGGCCAGTCTCGGTCGCATCATCCGGCGCCTGCACCCAGACGTCGGCACTGGAACCGCCGGAGCGCATCGCCGACAGGCCGCTGCTCTCGCCCACCAGCCGCACCAGACCGCCCGGCACCACGCGCCATTCTCCCGGCGCATCGGCCACGCAGAACACGCGCAGCAGCGCCGGTCGGAAGCCGGCTTGACCGTCCTGCCCCGGCGCACCCGCGTGCCAGACCGGCATGCTGGACGGCTGCAGGTAGCGCTGGATGGTGTAATCCTCGCCCCGCGCCAGGATGCGCTGCACCCATTGCTGGCGTTGTTCCGGCGTCAGCAGGCGTGACAGCACCGGATCAAAGGCCTTGCGCTGTGGCACGCCATCCGGATGCGCGGCCGGATAGGTCGCCTTGATCACGCAGTCATCAATCTGTGCCAACGCTTCGGGCAACACCGCCTGCTCGCCGCACCACCAGGTATGCAGCGCCGGCAGCTGCAGCTCCTCACCCAGCAGCCGCGGCCCCAGCGCTGGCAAAAAGCCGAGCATGGCGCTGGATTCAAGAAAACCGCTGCCCGGCAGGTTCGACACGATCACGCTGCCAGCGCGGATCGCCTGCAGCAGGCCCGGCACGCCCAGCTGCGAATCGGAGCGCAGCTCCAGCGGATCGAGATACTGGTCGTCGACGCGCTTGAGCAGCACATCGACCTGCTCCAGCCCGTGCAGGGTCTTGAGATAGAGCTTGCGCTCGCGCACCGTCAGGTCGCTGCCCTCGACCAGCGTAATGCCCAGATAGCGCGCCAGATAGGCCTGCTCGAAATAGGTTTCATTCAACGGCCCAGGTGTCAGCATGGCGATATGGGCGCGCTCGCCAACCGGGCTGCGCCGGCGCAGGCTGGCCACCATGGCGCGGTAGACCGTGGGCAGGCGCTGCACGCGCATGCGGTCCAGCGCCTGCGGAAACTGCTGCGCCACCACATGGCGGTTTTCCAGCATATAGCCCAGGCCGGCCGGCGCCTGCAGCCGCTGCGACACCACCCACCAGGCACCGTTCTCATCACGGGACAGGTCGAAGGCCGCGGTGTGCACATGCATGCCGCCAGCCGGTTGCACGCCATGCATGCCCGGGATGTAATCGGGATGGCCCAGTACGAGCGCCGGCGGCAGCAGGCCTTCGTGCAGCAGGTGCTGCGGACCGTAGACGTCGGCCATCACCCGGTCCAGCAGGCGCGTACGCTGCAGCACGCCTTGCTCGATCTGCTGCCAGTCGGCCGTGGGCAGCAGCAGCGGAAACAGGTCGAGCGACCAGGGCCGCTGCACCTGGCCATCGTGGGAGTGGACGTTGTAGCTGACGTCGTTGTCGCGGATATGGCGCTGCAGCGCCTGCACACGCTCGTCCAGGCTGGCCGGCGTGTGCGGCTGGCTGGCAAAAAAGGTCTGCCAGTACGGCGCCAGGCCACCCGGTGCCGCCAGCAGCGCTGGCAGGCTGCCGCCACCACTGGCCTCGGCGTCCGTCACGGCACGGCCGTGCAACTCGCTGAAGTGCGGCTGCGCGATTCCGGCCTGGCTCATGGGATCTGTCTCTGTCACGCTCTGTCCATCATCCGTGCTGATGGCCCCATTGTGCCGCAGGCATGGCCTGCGGACCGGCACAGGCTCAGAGCGTCAGCACGCTGGAACCGGTGGTCTGGCGGGCTTCCAGCGCGCGGTGCGCCTGCTGCACGTCTTCCAGCGCGAAACGCTGGTCGATATGGATCTTGACCTGACCACTGCGTATCACGTCGAACAGGTCGCCCGCCATCGCATCCACCGTGGCGCGGCCCTGCTTCAGGTGCGTGAACAGGGTCTGGCGCGTCAGGTAGGCACAGCCGGCCTGGGCCAGTGCCAGCGGTGCCACCGGCGGTACCGGGCCACTGGCATTGCCGAAGCTGACCATCAGGCCAAACAGTGCCAGGCTGGCCAGCGAACCTTCGAAAGTGTCCTTGCCGACCGAGTCGTACACCACCTTGACGCCAGCGCCGCCCGTGATCTCGCGCACGCGCTCGGCAAAATTCTCTTCGCGGTAGTTGATGGCATGGGCAGCCCCATTGGCCAGTGCCAGCGCGCACTTCTCGGCGCTGCCAGCGGTAGCAATCACCTGCAGGCCGAGCGCCCTGGCCCACTGGCAGGCGATCAGGCCGACGCCGCCAGCGGCGGCATGGAACAGGATGTGGTCACCGGCCACCAGCTCATGCTGGCCACGCACGCGGCGCAGCAGGTATTGCGCCGTCAGGCCCTTGAGCATCATGGCCGCACCAGTTTCAAAGCTGATGTCGTCCGGCAGCTGGCAGACGGTATCGGCCGACAGCGTGCGCAGGTCGGCGTAGCTGCCCGGTGCGGCGGCCACATAGGCGACACGATCGCCCGGCTGGAAGCCGCTCACGCCCTCGCCCACCGATTCGACCACGCCAGCCGCTTCCATGCCCAGCGTGGCCGGCAGCCCCATCGGGTACAGGCCGGTCCGGAAATAGACATCGATATAGTTCAGTCCGACCGCCTTGTGCTGGATGCGCAACTCGCCGGGACCGGGTGCCGGCACCTCGATCTGGCGCAGTTGCATGGTCTCGGGGCCACCGGTGGCATCGATCTGGATGGCGCGGCTGGAAATGGCGGTCATGGGGAATCTCCTGACAATCGGAATATGGGAATACGATGGCCCATGCTACCCGAGAGCCTGTTGCCCCTGTCAGCAACGCAGGGATTTTCTTGCTACAGTGGCACCCCATGTCTACTCCCGCCACACCAGCCGGCCGCATTCCGCTGACCGCCATCCTCCTGTTGACGCTCGCCCCGATGATGTGGGCCGGCAATGCCGTGGTCGGCCGCCTGCTGGCCGACCTGATCCCGCCGGTCACGCTCAACCTGGTGCGCTGGTCGCTGGCGCTGCTGGTATTCCTGCCGTTTTCCTGGCGCACGATTGCACCATCGAGCCCGCTCTGGGCGCACTGGAAGCGCTACGCCATCGTCGGCCTGCTCGGCATTGGCTGCTACAACATGTTCCAGTACATGGCGCTGCACACCTCCACCCCGGTCAACGTCACGCTGGTGGCGGCCAGCATGCCGCTGTGGATGATGATCATCGGCCGGCTGATCTACAAGGTGCCGATCACGCTGCCGAAACTGTTCGGTGCCGGGCTGTCGCTGGCCGGCGTGCTGTTCGTGCTGTCGCGCGGCTCGCTGGCCAACCTGCTGCAGCTGCAGCTGGTGGTGGGCGACCTCTACATGCTGGCCGCCACCGCCTGCTGGTCCATGTACAGCTGGATGCTGCTCTACACGCGTGAGCCGGTCGAGATCCGCAGCGACTGGAAAGGCATGCTGATGGCGCAGCTGTGCTTTGGCGTGCTCTGGTCGATCTTCTTCACCGGCCTGGAATGGGCAGTGATGCCCGATCTGCATGTGGACTGGCAGAACCCGACGCTGATCATCGGCCTGGCCTTTGTCGTGCTCGGCCCGGCGCTGCTGGCCTACGCCTGCTGGGGCATCGGCATCCAGCACGTGGGCCCGACGATTGGCGGCTTCTTCACCAACCTGACGCCGCTGTTCGCCGCCGTGCTGTCAGTGCTGCTGCTGGGCGACATGCCGGCCTGGTACCACGGCGTGGCGTTCCTGCTGATCGTGGGCGGGATTGTGGTGTCGTCGCGGCGCTGAAAACAACAACGCCTGGTCTGATCACCAGGCGTTATTGTTGAGTTTGATGCAGCTTACATCCCCAAATACGCCGCCCGCACATCCTCGTTCTGCAGCAGTTCCTGCCCCGGCCCGGTCAGCGTGACGGAGCCGGTTTCCAGCACATAGCCGCGATCGGCAATGGCGAGCGCGGCGGAAGCGTTCTGTTCCACCAGCAGGATCGTCATGCCCTGCGCCTTGAGCGCCTTGATGACGTTGAACACCTCTTCCACCAGCAGCGGCGCCAGGCCCATGGAAGGCTCATCGAGCAGCAGCAGCTTGGGACGGCCCATCAGCGCACGACCAATCGCCAGCATCTGCTGCTGGCCGCCGGACAGGGTACCGGCCGGCAGTGCACGCTTTTCCTTGAGGATGGGGAACATGCTGAACACCTTCTCCATGTCCTCGTTGACGGTGGCGCGCGACTGGGTAAAGGCGCCCAGACGCAGGTTGTCCTCGATCGACAGCGGACCGAACACCTGGCGCCCTTCGGGGCTCTGGCAGATACCGCGGCGCACGCGCAGGTCGGCGCGCAGGCGCGAGATGTCCTCGCCAGCAAACATGATCTTGCCGGCCGACATCGGCTGCACACCCGACAGCGTGCGCATGAAGGTGGTCTTGCCGGCGCCGTTGGCACCGACCAGCGCCACCAGCTCGCCCTGGTGCACTTCCACATCCAGGCCCTTGAGCGCCTTGATGCGGCCGTAGCAGCTTTCCATGCCCTGCACCGACAGCAGCAGCTCGCCAACGGGCTTGTGCGCCTGACCGGCCGGAGCCACCGGCAACTTGCCGCCTTCGCTGGCACCCAGACCAACCGATTCCGGGGCCAGGCTGCTCAGGCGGTGGAACTGCTGGGCAAACTCGGCCTGCGCCTCATCGCCAAACAGCGGATCGGCGTTGTTGGCAAACACGGCGTTGATGTGCGTCCAGTCGTCCTCGGTAAAGCTCTTGCGCGCCAGCGCCATCACGTCCTTTTCTTCGGTACGGATATGGTCCTTCAGCAGCACGGCATAGGAGCGCAGGTGCGCGACAAAGCTGGCGCGGCCCTGGGCATCGCCCTGCATGGCGCGCGCCATCGAGGCACGCAGCTCGCGCACCGATTCGGTACCGTGGCGGTGGTCGGCTTCGAGGCGGTCCAGCACGGCGGCTGCTTCCGGGCTGCGCTCACGCAGCAGCGGGAAGAAGTGGGCGTCTTCCTTGCCGTGGTGGCTGCCGTCCACGTACTTGTCGAGGTAATCGAACAGGACGACAAAGAAATCGTCCTCGATCGGCTTGCCTTCGCCGATCTCGTTGGCCAGCAGTTCGAGCGTGGCGGCAATGCGCCACAGGTTCTGGTGTTCTTCGGTAATGATGCGCAAGGCTTCCATGGGGTTTCCTTCGGGCGTCTCAGGCATGTACGCCCAGGTAGGCAGCAATCACGTCGGGATTGTTGCGGACTTCTTCGCGCGTGCCTTCGGCCAGCTTGCGGCCGTAGTCCAGCACCAGGATGCGCTGCGACAGGTTCATCACCATCTTCATGTCGTGCTCGACCAGCACGCAGGTCACGCCGCTGTCGGCCACCTTGCGCACCAGTTCGTCGATCTCGTGGGTTTCGGTATGGTTCAGGCCAGCTGCCGGCTCGTCCAGGAACAGCAGCTTGGGCTGCATGGCGAGCGCACGCGCGATTTCCAGGCGCTTCAGCGCGCCGTAGGACATGGCGTCGGCACGCATGCCGACCTGCTTGCCAAGGCCGACAAATTCCATCAGGCCGGCCGCTTCCTCGCGCAATTCGGCATCGCGACGCGTGATCGAGGGCAGGTGCAGCGCGCCCTTGATCAGGTTGCGGTCCAGGCGCAGGTGCGCGCCGACCATCACGTTTTCCAGCGCCGACATGTTCATGCAGATCTGCAGGTTCTGGAAGGTGCGCGCCACGCCACGGCGTGCCAGCTCGTCCGGGGACTTGCCCTGGATTTCCTCGCCGTTGAGGCGGATCTTGCCGCTGGTCGGCTTGTAGACGCCGGTGATCAGGTTGAACAGCGTGGTCTTGCCGGCACCGTTCGGGCCGATCACGGCATAGATCATGCCGGGATCGATGCTGAAGGACACATCGTTGACGGCCTTGACACCGCCAAACTGGATGGAGAGGTTCTGTACGTCAAGCATGGACATGCTCAATCCTCCTTCTTGGCGAACTTGCTGGCCAGGGTGGGCACGATGCCCTTGGGCAGGAAGATCATGAACATCATCAGGATGGCACCGAAGATCACCGTCTCCCAGCCTTCCAGCGTGGCCAGCGCCTGCGGCAGTGCCGTCAGCAGCGCGGCGCCCAGCAACGAGCCCCAGACCGAGGCCATGCCACCCACCACCACCATGGTGATCAGCTCGACCGAGTGGAAGAAGTCGGCAAACGACGGCGTGACCATGCCAACGTAATGCGCAGCCACGCTGCCCATGATGCTGGCGAACACGGCCGACAGGGTGAAGATGGCGACCTTGTAGCGCACCACGTTCACGCCCACCACGCGCGAAGCCACTTCAGAGCCGTGCAGCGCACGCAGCGCGCGGCCAAACGGGGAGTCGATCAGGTTCAGCGAGGCCCAGACGCTGACCACCAGGAAGGCAGCCACGACCCAGTACCAGTGGCGGTCGGTATCCAGCGCCAGGCCGAACAGCTCCATCGTCGGCACTACGATGCCGTCCGGGCCACCGGTCAGCTGCGACTCGTTGCGCAGCACGATGTTGACCAGAATGCCGAGGCCAAGCGTGGCCATGGCCAGGTACTGGCCCTTGAGGCGGAAGATCGGGCGCGCGATCAGCGCCGCCAGCCCTGCACACAGTGCGGCACCGGCGATCAGCGCCAGCAGCGGATGCCAGCCAAAATGCGTCGGCAGGATCGCCGAGGCGTAGGCACCAATGCCGAGGAAACCCGCGTGGCCCAGGCTGATCTGGCCGGCAAAGCCGACCAGCAGGTTCAGGCCCAGCACGATGATGGCGTTCATGGAAATGCGGATCAGCAGGTCCAGGTAGTAGGCGTTGCTGATCACGAATGGCGCCACGATCAGGCAGGCCGCCAGCACCAGCAGGGAAATCCAGGTCGTTGTCTTGCGCATGATTTACACCCGGTCGGTAGACTTGCCGCCAAACAGGCCGCGCGGCATGAAGAACAGCACCAGCAGGATCAGGATGAAGGGAATCGCATCCTTGTAGGCGGAAGAGATGTAGCCGGCACCCATGGATTCAAGCACGCCGACCAGCAGGCCGCTGATCACGGCACCCAGGCCGTTGCCCAGGCCACCCACCACGGCAGCGACGAAACCCTTCAGGCCAAGCATGATGCCGACGTCATAGGAGGTCATGGTCACCGGCGTCAGCAGGATGCCGCCGAGCGCGCCCAGCGCTGCGGACAGGCCGAAGCTGATGAACAGCACCTTGCTGGTGTTGATACCGACCAGCTGCGCCGCGGTCTGGTTGAACGAAGTCGCCAGCATGGCCTTGCCGGACAGCGTGCGGCTGAAGAAGTACCAGAGCGCCACCACCACCAAGGCGGTCACGCCCAGCACCCACAGGCTTTGCGGCTGGATCGCGGCACCCAGGATGATGATCGGCGTCTCTCCTGAAAACGCCGGCAGGCTGAAGGTGCCCTTGCCCAGCCAGACCTGGATCAGGCCGCGGATGAACAGCGAGGCACCGATGGTGATGATGATCAGGGTCACGGTTTCGGCGCCCTTGACCGGCTCGATGGTGAGCTTTTCCATCAGGATGCCGACCACGGCGGGAATCAGGATCGCCAGCAGGAAAGCGACCGGCATCGGCAGGCCGGTCTGGCTGAAATAGACCGCCAGCATGCCGCCCAGCATGATGAACTCGCCCTGGGCGAAGTTGATCACGTTGCTGGAGTTGTAGATCAGGGTAAAGCCGAGCGCGGCCAGGGCATAGGTCGATCCGACCGTAATGCCCGAAAACAGGAATTGCAGGAACTCTGCCATGGTGAATACTCCCTGGTGTCAGATGAACTGGGGCGGGCGGTCATGCAGACCGGGCGATCCAGTGCGGCGGTGCTTGTTATGTGGTGTATGCGCCAGGTTGGCGCTGGCCGCCTGACAATGCAACCGGAGGGGAACAGGATCCTGCCGCCTACCTGGCGACAGGACCAAGGGGAAAACAGGCCGCCGGGTCAGGTTGACACCGGCAGGCCGGAAGGCATTACGGAACCAGCGTCCACTTGCCGTCCTTCACCTCCAGCATGTTGAAGGCGTGCATGTCCAGGCCGTTGTGGTCGGTCGGGGACATGTTGAAGATGCCGCTGGTACCGACCAGGCCCTGGGTGCTCTCGATGGCATCGCGCACTTTTTCCTTGTCGGTAGTACCGGCACGCTTGATGGCATCCACGGCGATCATCAGGCCGTCATAGGCATAGCCGCCGAAGGCCGAGGTTTCCTGGTTCCACTTGGCACGATAGGCGTTGTTGTAGGCCTCGACCACCGGCTTCTGCGGGTCGTCCGCCTTCAGTGCCGTCGGGTCCAGCTGCGGGGAAGCAGGCATGCGCACGCCGTTGGCAGCGTCACCGGCCAGCTGCAGGTAGGCGTTGGAAGACACGCCATGCGACTGGTACAGCGGCAGCTGGATGTCCAGCTGGCGGTAGTTCTTGGTGGCCACGGCCGGGCCCTGGCCCATGCCGAAGATGAACACGGCCTGCACGCCAGGGGTGTTCTTGATCTTGGTGAGCTGGGCGCTCATGTCGGTGTCCTTGGGACCGTAGGTTTCGTTGGCCAGGATCTCGATGCCCATCTTGCCGGCCACACCCTCGGTTTCCTTCTTGCCGGACTGGCCGAAGCCGCTGGTCTCGGACAGCAGGCCAATCTTGGTGATGCCGTTCTTCTTCATGTCGTCAAAGACTTTTTCAGCGGCCATGCGGTCGGTCTGCGGCGTCTTGAACATCCACTTCTTGATCGGCTCGGTGACCACCACGGCGCCCGCCAGGGAGATCATCGGCACACCGGCCTTGTCGACCAGCGGCGCCATCGCCATGGTGGAACCGGTGGTGGTGCCACCAACAATCACGTCCACCTTGTCGTCCTCGATCAGGCGCTTGCCGAAGCTGTTGGCCTTGTTGGCATCGCCGCCATCGTCATAGTGCACCAGCTGCAGCTGGCGACCCAGCACGCCGCCCTGCTTGTTGATGTCTTCCACGTACATCTGCAGCGTCTTCAGCTCCGGATCGCCCAGGAAAGAGGCCTGGCCGGTCACCGACAGCACGCTGCCGATCTTGATCGGGCCAGTGGCGTTGGCTGCTGCCGCGCCGGAAGCGCCGCTGGCCGCCGTATCGCCGGAGCTCTTGGAATTGCACGCCGTGAGCAGGGTGGCAGCGCCAGCCAGCATGACGGCCGTGACCGCCAGGGAAGTGCCTGTTTTCAGGCTGTTGAAGGCGAATTTCATGTGGGGAGTCCTCTTGGTTCGTGGTTGCACATGGTGTCGGGTCGACCAGTCCGGCAGCTGGGGAAAGGGGGCTGCCGGACCCGGGTGTTGCCGCCTGCAGCAGCTGGCCCGGAACAGGCCCGGTCTTGCTACAGATGGTCACTTCGTGGCGGATTATAGGTATCGTTCTCCAGCTCTCACACTAGGGTTTACGATTGGTGTAATTCGTTTTGCATGGAGTAAAAACAGGCTTTCCATCCATCAAAATCATGGTGTTAGCGCAAGTACACGGTTCTGTCACGGCCCCCAGGCTGGCCCGGAATTCGTGCTTTTCCGTGTTTTTGCAACACCTTCATCTCGTCACCTGAGCAAACAAGAAACATGTATCACGTCAACCCGATTGCCGGCACCTCCGCCCCGGCGCCCTGCCCCACGGCGCGGCCAGCATGGCCTCTGCACGGAAAGTGCCAGCCATGAGCGTGCTGGAGAAAGACAGCCGCAGCGGCGTGCAATCCATCGAAACCGGCATGGCGGTGGTGCGGGTCCTGGTCAACAGCCAGGGACCGATGATGCTGCGCGATATCGCCCTGCAGGCCGACATGCCGCCGGCCAAGGCGCACCGCTATCTGGTCAGCCTGATCCGCGCCGGTCTGGTCACGCAGGATCCGGCCAGCTCGCACTATGACCTGGGGCCGTTCGCCCTCAGCATCGGCATGGCCGCCGTCAACCGCATCGACCGCGTCCGGCTTGGGCTGGAAACGATCTCGGACTTGCGCAACAGCATCAACGAGACCACTGCGCTGTCGGTCTGGACACCGGGCGGGCCGGTGATCGTGCGCTGGGAACGACCGCGTCGGCCGATTACTGTCAACGTGGTGACTGGCGTGCAGGTGGACCTGCTCAGCAGCGCCAGCGGCCTGGTATTTGCCGCCTGGCTACCCGAGGCGCGCATCCTGCCGATGATCCAGGACGAACTGCGCCGCCAGCCAGCCGATGCACCGCCGCGCACCCTGGCCGATGTGCGCGAGCAGCTGGCGCAGATCCGCCAGCAGGGCGCAGTGAGCGTGCGCGAGAACTACTTTGCCAGCGGCGTGCAGGCGCTGGGGGCACCGGTGTTCAATTTCCGCAACGAGATCACCATGGCGCTGGTGGTGGTCGGCATTGCCGGCATGAGCGACCTGGGCGAACACAGCGCGGCCATGCAGGCCTTGCAGCAGGCGGCACGCACCCTGTCTACCCGGCTCGGCTCCACCCTGTATGGCCAGCAAGCCCCGGCTGACATCCAGCTGACGTGATGGCCTGCCATACTCCCGGGAGAGCGCATACCTTCCTATAATCCACCATTTACCTGTAGCCCTTCACGCGGCTCCCGCATGCCTGTTTCCCTTGCCCAAGCCCATATCGATGCGTTCAGCCAGCAAAGTCGCGTACGCGCCGGCTCCGTCATCATTTCCGTATTCGGCGATGCCGTCCATCCGCGTGGAGGACGCATCTGGCTGGGCAGCCTGATCCGCCTGCTCAAGCCGCTGGGCATCAGCGAACGCCTGATCCGCACTTCCGTGTTTCGACTGGTACAGGAAGGCTGGCTGCGCACCGAGGCGCATGGCCGCAAGGCCGACTACCTGCTGACGCCCGGTGGTCAGCAGCGCATCGAAGACGCCGCGCGCCACATCTACGCCTCCAGCGCGCCCGCCTGGGATCGTCGCTGGCGCCTGATGCTGACGGTGGGCGAGCTCAGCGCCCGTGAACGCGAGCTGCTGCGCCGCGCCATGTTCTGGCAGGGCTTTGGCCTGGTCGGTGGCGATTGCTTCATCCACCCGAGCGCCGACCTGACCGCCGCCTCCGACGCCCTGCTCTCCGAAGGCCTGGGCGAACTGCTGCACAAGCTGATGCCCTTGCTGGCGGTAGAAAACCATTTTGGCAATTCGGCGCGCAACGTGGACATGATCCTGCACGCCTGGGATCTGGAACATCTGGGCGCGTCCTATACCGCCTTTGTCAACAGCTACCGCCCGCTGCTGGAGGCCTTGCGCCAGCAGTCAGCCGATGCGCTCACCGACGAACAGGCCTTTCTGCTGCGCACGCTGGTAGTGCACGAATACCGCCGCCTGCTGCTGCGCGATCCGGAACTGCCGGCCGAACTGCTGCCGCATGACTGGCCGGGCAACGAGGCGCGCATCATGTGCCGCGAGTTCTACCGCCGCCTGCTGCAGGCCTCCGAGCGCCATCTGGACAAGCAGCTGGAATGCGCCAACGGCGATATCCCGGCCGCGCAGGAGCTGCTGCACCAGCGCTTCCAGGCCGAGGATCCGTTTGCCGACCTGGCCCAGCCGAACGCCAGCTGACCCAGCCTGCCGGTTCAGGGCAGTTCAGCTACCGGCCGCAGCACCTTCGGCCACTTGTGCGCCGGCAGGCCCCAGCGCTCCTTGATCTCCAGCGCACGCTGCTCCAGCACGGCCCGCTCAGGGTGCGTTGCCGTGGCCTGCGCCAGCACCACGGTATTGCCCTCGCGCGTCGGCTTGAACGTCCAGACCGCCGTCTCGCCAAAGGCTTCGCAGATCCTGGTCAGGCTGGCATCGAAACTGCTGTCACGGCCAAACAGGTTGACCGTCATGCAGCCATCGGGTGTCAGCAGCGCCTTGCAGTCGCGGTAGAAATCGGCATGGTCCAGCACCGGGGCAGCGGCCTCTTCGTCGTACAGGTCCACCTGCAGCGCATCGATCGCGCCCTGCCACTCGGGCTGGCGGATTTCCTCGGCGGCATCGCCCAGAATCACGTTGAGCTTCTCGTTATTGTCCGGCAGACGGAACCACTGGCGGCAGGCGGCATAGACCTGCGGGTTGAACTCGATGCAGGACGTCAGCATCTCGAGCTTGCGATAGCTGAAGCGCGTGAGGCTGCCGGCGCCCAGGCCGAGCTGCATGGCATGGCGTTCGGCTACGCTGTCGGGATCGACAAACAGCAGCCAGGCCATCATGCGCTGCACGTACTCCAGCTCCAGCTTCACCGGGTCCTTCAGCCGCATCGCGCCCTGCACCCATTCGGTGCCCAGATGCAGGTAACGGCAGACGCCGTCTTCGGAGAAATTCACTTCAGGCCAGTACGGCTCGGGCTGGGGGGTGCGTTGCTTGGACATGCGGCATTGTAGAACGCCGCTGCCATCTGGGACTCAGGCCAGGCCATGCGCGGCCAGCACCTCGCGCCAGGCCTGCAGCTTGCGTTCGAAGCTCCAGCTGGCGTTGGCCGGGCTGGTAGATGGCAATCGATATACCGGCAGACCCAGCGTGCGCGTATGGCGCTGGTGGCGCCAGCTCTCGCCACCGTTGTGTGCAATCGCCTGCAGCTGCGGGCTGCGCTGCGCCAGCCCGACAAAATCATTCACGGTGGCGTTGCGGATCGCGCTGTCCAGGCTGCCTTCGCGCTCGCAGCTGGCGTAGACATCCCAGATGCCCAGGCCGTGCGCCAGTGCCTGCTGGCAGCGTCCGGCATAGTCGAGCTGCTGCAAGGGCTGGTCCCACAAGGTACCGAGAATGCGCCAGAACTGGTTTTGCGGGTGCGCATAGTATTGCTGCAGCTGCAGCGACTTGACGCCGGGAAAACTGCCCAGCACCAGCAGGCGCGTGTGGCTATCGGCAATGGGAGCCAGGCCCGACAGCAGGCTCATGACTGGCCCTGGGGCAAGAGCGCTTGCAGCCGCGGCAGCGCCTGCAGCGTATTCGCCAGCACCTGTTGCTGCAGCTGCGCCAAGGGCTGCCCGCGCAAGTCGGCCAGCACTTGCGCGATGCGCGGGATTTCTTCCGGGGCGTTGCGGCCCTGTTGCTGGCCGGCAGCGCGTTCGGCGGCGGTGGCGTAGAGCCAGCTCGGGGTGATATCGGGGGCATCGGTTTCGAGCACGATGGCATCGTCGGGCAATTCGGCCGCCAAGGCGCGCAGGCGCGTGGCGCGGTCAAAAGTCATGGCGCCGCCAAAGCCGAGCTTGCAGTCCAGCCCCAGAAAGGCATCGGCCTGCTGCCGGCTGCCGACAAAGGCATGGGCGATGCCACTGGCCGGAGGCAGCTGGCGCAGCGCCTTGAGCACGGCATCCACCGAACGGCGCACATGCAGCAGCACCGGCAGCTGGTGTGTACGGGCCAGCCGCAGCTGTTCGCGCAGCAGCCAGTCCTGATGCGCACGCATTTGTGGCGTGCACAGTTCCGGCACAAAAAAGTCGAGGCCGATTTCGCCCACCGCCACCAGATGCGGATCATCACGGGCTGCATCGAGCTGCTCGGCCAGCTGCTGCAGTTCACGTTCGCCGGCCGTTAGGGCGCACATCGGGTGGATGCCGAGCGCATAGGCATCGCCCCACTGGCGTGCCAGCTGCTGCACCTGCGCCACATGCGATGCATGCACGTGCACGGCGGGGATCACGCACAGGCCGACGCCCTGCCCGCGCGCACGCTGGCGCATGGCGTCACGGTCGGCATCGAACTCGGCCGCGTCCAAATGGCAGTGCGTGTCGATCCAGAAGCTCATGCCATGGGCAGCGGCGGCGTCGGGTCGGTGGTATGCAAGGGCTCGAGCACGCCCTGCGTCATGCGGAACTGGCGGTCGCAGCGGGCGGCCAGTTCCTCGTCGTGCGTGACCAGCACAAAGGCCGTGCCCTTGTCCTGCGCCAGTTGCAGCATGCGCTGGAACACCTGGTCGGCGGTGCTGCGGTCCAGGTTGCCGGTCGGTTCGTCGGCCAGCACGCAGGCCGGCTGCGTCACCAGCGCACGCGCAATCGCCACGCGTTGGCGCTCGCCGCCGGAGAGTTCTGCCGGGCGATGCTCGGCGCGCTCGGACAGGCCGACCTGGGCCAGCATCTGCAGCGCCTGCTGCTGTGCACTGGCGCGATCCTGGCGGCGGATCCAGAGCGGCATGGCGACGTTCTGCGCCGCGGTGAACTCGGGCAGCAGGTGGTGGAACTGGTAGACAAAGCCGAGATACTGGTTGCGCAGCTCGCCCTGCTTCGCCAGCGAGAGCTGTGCCAGGTCCTGGCCCATGATCTGCACGCTACCGCTGGTGGGCGCATCGAGCCCGCCCAGCATGTGCAGCAGCGTGCTCTTGCCGGAGCCGGAGGCACCGACGATGGCCACCGTTTCGCCCGCGTGCACCGTCAGGTCGATGCCACGCAGCACGGTCAGGTCAATATTGCGACCCTCATGGAATCGCTTGGTCAGGCCTTGCGCCTGCAGGACGATGTTACTCATAGCGCAGGGCCTCCGCCGGGTTGACGCGGCTGGCACGCCAGCTCGGATACAGGGTCGCCAGGAAGGACAGGATCAGCGACACGACCACGATCGGCACGATATCGCTGGCCTGCGGATCGCTCGGCATCTTGCTGATCAGGTAGATGTCCTGGGGCAGAAAGCTGGTGTTGAACAGGCGCTCGAAGAAGGGCACGATGACATCGATATTCACCGCCACCGCCAGCCCCAGCGCCAGGCCGGCCAGCGTGCCGATGATGCCGGCGGTGGCACCCTGCACCATGAAGATGCGCATGATGCTGCGCGGCGATGCGCCCAGCGTGCGCAGGATGGCGATATCGGCGCGCTTGTCCTGCACGCTCATCACCAGCGTGCTGACCAGGTTGAAGGCCGCCACGGCCACGATCAGCGTCAGGATGATGAACATCATGCGTTTTTCCACCTGCACGGCGGCAAACCAGCTCTTGTTCTGCTGCGTCCAGTCGCTCACCAGCAGCTGCCCCTGGAACAGGCCGGCCAGTTGCGCCGCCACCGTGGGTGCCTCGTTCAGGTCGCGGATCTTCAGGCGCACGCCCATCGGGCCTTCGAGCTGGTAGATCAGCGCGGCGTCCTGCACGTTCAGCATCATCATGCCGTTGTCGTATTCGAAATGGCCGGATTCGAAGGTGCCGGCCACAGTCAGCTGCTTCAGCCGTGGCATCACGCCGGCCGGAGTGACGTTGCCGCTGGGTGCGATCATCGTCACCTTGTCACCCGGCAGCACGCCGAGCGAACGTGCCAGCTGCACGCCCAGCACCACGTTGAAGCTGCCCGGCGTGAGCGACTTGAGCGTCGCCGCCTGCTGCTCGCTGATATTGCTGACCTCGTGCTCAAGGCCCGGCTCGATGCCGCGCACCAGCACGCCGCGCATGGTGTCGCCCAGGCTCAGCAGCGACTGGCCGGAGACGAAGGGCGCGGCGCCGATTACCTCGGGGTTGGTGCGCGCCTGCTGCACCACCGCCTGGACGTCCTGCAGGCCGGTGCCGTCCGGGTTGTACAGCTCGATGTGCGAGACCACGCCCAGCATACGGTCACGCACCTCCTTCTGGAAGCCGTTCATGACCGAGAGCACGATGATCAGTGCTGCCACGCCCAGCGCGATGCCGATGATGGAAGCTGCCGAAATAAAGGAAATGAACCCGTTGCGTCGGGTTGACCGGCCGGCGCGTGTGTAACGCCAGCCAATCAGGAGTTCGTAGGGACTTTGCATAGCTCTTGTAGTGACGGGTCTCCCCGGGGCAGCAGCTATTGTGTCACGCCAGCTTGCAGAGACCTGTCAGACGGTATCCCAGGTTGTGACAACACGTGGCCTGGCCCCAAGGCTTACACTTGGGCGGTGTGTGACTTTTTACCGGCCGACATGACGAACCCAGCCCTGTCCCTGAGCCAGCGCAGCCTGCGCAGCGTCTGGCACCCCTGCACGCAGATGAAGCAGCACGAACGCCTGCCCCCGCTGGCGATCGCGCGCGGCCAGGGCGTCTGGCTGTACGACGAGGCTGGCAATCGCTACCTGGACGGCATCAGCAGCTGGTGGGTCAACCTGTTCGGCCACGCCAACCCGCGCATCAATGCGGCGCTGATCGACCAGCTCGGCACGCTGGAGCACGCGATGATTTCCGGCTCCACCCACGCGCCGGTGGTGGAACTGTCCGAGCGGCTGTCGGCGCTGACCGGCGGCGTGCTCGGCCATGCCTTCTATGCCTCCGATGGCGCATCGGCCGTAGAGATTGCGCTGAAGATGAGCGCGCACTACTGGCGCAACAGCGGCCAGCCGGACAAGCACCAGTATGTCTATCTGGCGCAGAGCTACCACGGAGAAACCATGGGCGCGCTCAGCGTGACCGATGTCGACATCTTCCGCCACGCCTACCAGCCGCTGGTGCGCCAGACGCATATCGCGCCCAGCCCCGATGCGCGCCTGGCCGCCACGCCGCAACAGGCGGCCAACCAGGCGGCACAGGCGATGGAGGCGCTGCTGCAACAGCATGGCAGCACGATCGCCGCCGTCATCGTCGAACCGCTGGTGCAGTGCGCCACCGGCATGGCGATGCACGATCCCGACTACCTGCGCCAGCTGCGCGCGCTGTGCGACCGCTACCAGGTACACCTGATTGCCGACGAGATTGCCGTTGGCTGTGGCCGTACCGGCACTTTCTTCGCCTGTGAGCAGGCCGGCATCTGGCCGGACTTCATCACCCTGTCCAAGGGCATCAGCGGCGGCTACCTGCCCTTGTCGCTGGTGCTGACGCGTGACAGCATCTACCAGGCCTTCTACGACGACGATGTGCGCACCGCCTTCCTGCACTCGCACTCGTACACCGGCAATCCGCTGGCCTGCCGCGCCGCCCTGGCCTGCCTGGACATTTTCGAGAGCGAGGACGTGCTGGCGCGTAACCAGATCCTGGGCCAGCAGCTGGATCAGGCGCTGCAGCCGCTGGCGCAGCACCCAGCGGTGCGCCACGTGCGCCGCCAGGGCATGATCTGGGCCTGCGATATCGATCCCGCTGCCATTCCCGACCAGTCGGCCGATGATGCGCGCAACGGCATGGCCGGTGGCACTTTTTCGCAGCGCTACCATCTGGCGGCACGCCAGCGTGGCCTGCTGCTGCGCCCGATCGGCAACACGATCTACCTGATGCCGCCTTATGTGCTGCACGCAGTCGAGCTGCAGCATCTGGCCGATGGCGCGCTGGGCAGCCTGCTGGATGTGCTGGAGCCAGCCGCATGAGCATTCCCGCCTCCCTCGCACACGGCGTATTCGTCACCGGCACCGACACCGAAGTCGGCAAGAGCCTGATCGCCGCGGCGCTGATTCACCGCTACAACGCCAGCGGCCAGCCCTGCATCGGCATGAAGCCGGTCGCCGCCGGTGCCGACTGGCGCCAGGACGACACAGGCGGCTACTGGCACAACGACGACGTCGCCCTGCTCGATCAGGCCAGCCCGATCCGCGCGCCGCAGGCGCTGCGCTGCCCCTACCTGTTCGAGCCGCCGATTGCGCCGCATGTGGCGGCGCGCCAGGCCGGCGTACAGATCAACCTGGACACGCTGCGCGAGCGCTACCTGCAGCTGCGCGACTACGCCCCAACCGTGGTCGTCGAAGGTGCCGGCGGCTGGCTGGTGCCCGTGGATGACAAGCACACCCTGGCCGATCTGGCGGTAGCGCTGCGGTTGCCGGTGGTGCTGGTGGTCGGCCTGCGTCTGGGCTGCATCAGCCACGCCCTGCTCACGGCACAGGCGATTGCCGCCAGCGGCCTGCCATTGGCCGGCTGGGTCGCCAACCATATCGACCCGCAGATGCTGGTACAGCAGGACAACATCGCCACGCTGCAGCAGCGCCTGCAAGCGCCCTGCCTCGGCATCGTGCCGCGGCTGGAGACGGTGGACGTGGCGCGGGCAGCCGGGTATCTGGGCTGGCCAGCCGCGTAATATTGCCGCAAGACAGGCAACAACCTGAAACCAGTCCCAATGCCGCACGCCGGGACAGTCCGGTGCCACCCCTCTAGAATAGAGTCAAGCCTACGTGCAAGCACCAGAAAGTTGTCATGTCGTCCACCCAATCCCACCATCTCGTCATTCCCTTTGCCCTGACCCGCTCGGCCGGCTGTCTGCAGGCCGTGCAACAGTTGCAGCTGCAGCATCTGCCCGCCCTGCTGGACCGGCTACAGCCGCTGCCGGTGCGCCACTGGGATGAATACAACTACAGCACGCCGCACGAGCATGCGCTGGCAGAGGCCCTGCAATGGCCCGACGCCCTGCGCCAGGACGGCCAGATGCCCTGGGCCGCACACATGGCACGCAGTCATGGCATGGCCACGGCGATTCCGGTCGCCTGGGGCCTGGTCACGCCCTGCCACTGGCAGATCCAGACCGATCACGTCACCATGGCGCATCCGCAGGAGCTGGAGCTGACGCTGGAAGAAGGCAATGAACTGCTGCAGACGATGCAGCCCTGGTTTGCCGAAGAAGGCCTGTACCTGGTCGCCGTACCGGGCAGCAAGCCCGGCAACATCCAGTGGCTGGCGCGCGGCTCGCTGCTGGAAGGCCTGCGCACGGCCTCGCTCGATCGCGTCTGTGGCCGCAATGTGGAAAGCTGGATGCCCTCGCAGGTCAAGGCCGCCACCAGCCCAACCGCTGCCCGCGCCGCGCCGCTGCAGCGCCTGCAGAGCGAGATGCAGATGCTGCTGCACACGCACCCGGTCAACGATCGCCGCCAGGCCGCCGGCAAGCTGCCGGTGAACTCGTTCTGGGTCAGCGGCACCGGCGTGCTGCCGGCCGACATCCCGCTGTTTCCCGAAGATGAGAACGCACTGCAGCCACACATGCTGCGCCAGCTCGCCACCGCCGCCCAGCGCGAGGACTGGGACGCCTGGCTGACCGCCTGGCGCTGGCTGGACGAGCACGTGTTTGCACCGCTGCTGCAAAAGCAGCGCGAAGGCACGCTGAAAGGCCTGCAGCTCACGCTGTGCAGCGAGCAGCGCGCCGCCAGCTGGCACAGCGCGCCGGTATCGCTGTTCGACAAGCTGATCCGCAGCATGCGTCCGACCCAGCTGCCTGCACTGCTGCAGAAAACCCTGTAAGCCATGCGCCTGCTGACCCGTGACATCCCGCCCCGCGCCTGCTGGGCGCTGGAACAGGCTGGCCTGCATCCGCTGCTGGCGCGCCTCTATGCCGCACGCGGCGTGCAACCGGACGAACTCGACGAGGGCCTGGCCCGGCTCACCCCGCCAGACCAGCTGCTCGGTGCGCAACAGGCTGCCGTGCTGCTGGCCGACAGCATCGCTGCGGGTCGCAACATCTGCATCGTCGCCGATTACGACTGTGACGGTGCCACCGCCTGCGCCGTGGCATTGCGCGGCTTGCGCATGCTGGGCGCCACCCAGGTGCAGTTCCTGGTGCCCGACCGCGTGGTCGACGGCTACGGCCTGACCGGCCCGATTGCCGAACGCGTACGCGCTGCCGGCGGCGACCTGCTGGTCACGGTAGACAACGGCATCGCCAGCGTGGAAGGCGTGGAGGCCGCCCATGCGCTCGGCATGCAGGTGCTGGTGACCGACCACCACCTGCCCGGCGACACCCTGCCGGCCGCCGATGTCATCGTCAACCCGAACCAGCTCGGCTGCAGCTTTCCCGGCAAGTCCATGGCTGGCGTGGGCGTGATGTTCTACGTATTGCTGATGCTGCGCGCCGAATTGCGCCAGCGCGGCCAGTTCACGGCGCAGAACCAGCCGCGGCTGGACACGCTGCTGCCGCTGGTGGCGCTCGGCACCGTCGCCGACGTGGTGAAACTGGACGCCAACAACCGCCGCATGGTGGCGCAAGGTCTGAAACGCATCCGCCAGGGCGCGATGCCGGCCGGCCTGCACGCGCTGTTCCAGGTCGCCGGCCGCGACTGGCGCGCCGCCACGACTTTTGACATGGGTTTTGCGCTCGGGCCGCGCATCAACGCCGCCGGCCGCCTGGCCGACATGACGCTGGGCATCGAATGCCTGACCACCGACGATGCCACGCGCGCGCTGGAGCTGGCGCACCAGCTCGACAGCATCAACCGCGAACGCCGCGAGCTCGAAGACGGCATGCGCGAGCAGGCCCAGGCCAGCGCCGAGGCCCTGTTTGCCACCGATGCCGCCCCGCCCTCGGCGCTCAGCGTGTTTGGCGAGGATTTCCATGAAGGCGTAGTCGGCATCGTCGCCTCACGCCTGAAAGACAAGCTGCACCGGCCGATCTTTGTCTTTGCCCCGAGCGCGGCGCCAGGCCAGCAGCAGGAGCTGAAAGGCTCGGGCCGCTCGATTCCGGGCTTTCACATGCGCGATGCGCTGGACCTGATCTCCAAGCGCCATCCGGAGGTGATCCTGCGCTTTGGCGGCCACGCCATGGCGGCCGGCTGCACCATTGCGCGCGCGCATTTCCCGACCTTCGAGCAGGCGCTGGTGCGTATCGCGGAGGAATGGCTGGACGAGGCCACGCTCACCCGCACGCTGGAAACCGATGGCGCGCTGCCGCCCGAATTCCGCCGCATCGATATCGCCAGCGAGCTGCAACAGCAGGTCTGGGGCCAGGGCTTTGCGCCGCCGGTGTTCTGCGAGGAGCTGGACATCGTGCAGCAGCGCCTGGTGGGCGAGCGCCACCTCAAACTACAGCTGCGCCACCACGGTGAATTGGTAGACGGCATCTGGTTTGGCCGCAGCGAACCGCTGCCGCCACGCGCCACGCTGGCCTACCGGCTCGACGTGAACAGCTGGCAGGGCCGCGACAACGTGCAGCTGGTGGTGGAAGGCATGGCCGGCGACTAGACGCCAGCCGCCGCCAGCACCCCGGCCGCGATCGGGCCAAGCAGGTGGCTGTCGTGCCAATGCAGCGCCTGTTGCTGCAAGTCCCATGCTGCCACCGGCAGCAGCCGGCCACCGATATCGTGCGTGGCATAGGCCACCAGCCAGAGCTGCTGCACCGGCAACGCCGTCACCTGTTCCGGCACCCGTGCCCGGCATGATACCAAGGTCGCCAGCGGCCAGGCGTCGGCATAGTGGCCCAGCGTCAGGTGCGGCACATGGGCTTCGGCCAGCGCCTCCTGCGTCAGCAGCGCCTGGCGCGCATCCGCATAGCCAGTGGAATCAGCATGCACCTGCAGATACGGCACGCTGGCAAAGCTGTCCAGCCGGCCGATCTGCAAGGTGAACGGCGCAATCGCCGCCTGGCGCAGCCCTTGCAACTGGGCCAGTAAACCGGCGGCATTGATCGCCTGGGGCTCCGCCTGCGTCTGCGGAAAACCGCCCAGCGCGATCGTCACATGCGGCTGGCGCCCATAAGCAGGCAATAGCAGCTGCTGCAGCGCCGTGCGCGCCTGCTGCCAGCGCGCCCGCACGGCAGGCGTATCGGCATTAATCACCCAGCACAGGTAGTACGGGCGGCCACGGTGCCATTCGGGGAAATCACGCGGCTCACAGCGCAGCGTGTGGCCGCGCTGCAGCAGCCAGGGATCGGACCACATCGCTCAGGGCAGGCGCGACAGGTCCCAGTAGAGCAAGCCGCCCAGCGCCATCATGTTCAGCATCACCGTGAGCCAGAACACGGTCTGGAACGCCGGCTTGACGGTCTTGTGGCGGAACAGCCGCTGTCCGAGCCAGCCACCCGGCCAGCCGCACAGCAGTGCCAGCGTGTGCAGATACGATTCCGGAATGCGCGGCTTGTTGGCCCTGGCCGCCAGCTTGTCCCAGCCGTACACCAGCAGCGTGCACAGGCTCATCGCCACATAAATGCCGATCAGCCACTCGAAGTGGGTGACGACCGAGACGTTCATAGACGTCCGCTCTTGGCCATCAGGCGCTCGAACACGCCCGGCGATACCAGCTGGTGCACTTCGCCGCCCAGGGTGGCAATCTCGCGCACATAGGTGCTGCTGACAAACTGGTACTGGTCGCTCGGCGTCAGGAACACGGTCTCGACATCGGGCATCAGGCGGCGGTTCATGCCGGCGAGCTGGAATTCGTAGTCAAAGTCGGTCACCGCGCGCAGGCCGCGCACCATGGCGCGCGCGCCACGCGCCACGACAAAGTCGCGCAGCAGGCCGTCATAGCTCTCGACTGTGACGTTGGGGAAACGCGCCACCGCCTGCTGCACCATGTCCAGCCGCTCTGCCAGGTCGAACATCGGCTTCTTGTGGTGGCCGGCCGCCACTGCCACGATCAGGTGGCCAAACAGTTGGGAAGCGCGGCGCACCAGTTCCTCGTGGCCCAGGGTCATCGGATCAAAGGTGCCGGGATAGACGGCGATCACGGGGTTCATGCGCGGAAATCTCCTGTACAGATTCAGTCAGCCGCCTGCAGCGGACGCAGCAGGTGGGCGTGCACGGCGCCAGCCTGCAGATGGCGCCAGCACTGCCAGCCCAGCGGCTGAAGAGCGGCATCGTCCCAGGCCTGGCCGGCTTCCAGATAGAGGTAGCCAGTGGGACGCAGCAGCGGCAGCGCCAGCTGCAGCGCCTGCTGGTACCAGTCGGCGTCATAAGGGGGATCCAGCAGGATCAGGTCCTGGCTGGCGGGATGTTGTCGGGCCTGGTCGCGCAGCAGTGCCAGCGCATCACCCTGGCGCACCTGCACGGCATCGGCCTGCAAGCTGGCCTGCAACTGGCGTAGCTGCTTCACCAGTGCCGCGTGCGATTCCAGCATCAGCACGCGGGCGGCACCGCGCGAGGCGGCCTCGAAACCGAGCGCGCCGGTGCCGGCACACAGGTCGATGCAGTGCCAGCCTCCCAGGTCCTGGCCGAGCCAGTTGAACAGGGTCTCGCGCACGCGGTCCGGCGTGGGGCGCAGGCCAGGCGGCACGCCGGGGCCGGCGGCGACCGGCAGCAGGCGGCGGCGCCACTGGCCCCCGATGATGCGGACCTGGCCGGCACCGCGTTGTGCCGCTACGCCCTTGCCCGGGCGCTTGCCCGCCGGGCGCGCGGCCTCGGCCGGCTTGGCGCGCAGGCTGGCATTGATGGCTTCGAGTGACATGGCAGAGCGTCCCATGCCGCGATCATAGGGGAAAAGCCCGCCAGACAACGCGATCTGCCGGCTTTTTGCCGCCTGCCGGCCGCCAAAGTCGCGCATCGCGCAGCCGCTTGCATGGATATTCACGGGACGGACAGGGCTTGTCCTTACAATCAGGGGCACTGTCTGCCCTCCTACCGGCCTCCCTACACCCCATGTTCAGCTTTTTCAAGAAAAAACCTGCCGCTGCGCCTGACGCAGAGCTGCCTGTCGATAGCGCTCCCGACAGCGTTACCGAGGCGACACCTGCCGTCGTCCCGGAACCCGAACCCGCCGCCGACGTGGCTGCCAAGCCCGCTGCCGAAGCCCCCAAGGGCTGGCTGAACCGGCTGCGCCGCAGTTTCGGCAGCGACGAGGAGCCGGCTGCATCCACGGTCGAGGCCGAGACGCCTGCTGGCGAAACGGCAGCCGCCGAACTGCCGCCCATCGACGAGGAAGAGCTGGAGCGCGCCGCCATGGAAGCGGCCACCGAGCATGAGCTGCCGCCGGAAATCATCGAGCCGGTGCCGCCGGTCGTCGCGCCCGTGGCTGCTGTTCCTGCACCTATGGACAGCCCGGCCGAGGCCATCGCCAGCGACAGCTACGCCCTGTCCGCCCCGCCCCAGGAGCGGCCCGAGTCGCTGGATCCGGATCGTGCCGGCTGGTACAGCCGCCTGAAGACTGGCCTGCGCCGCACCGGCAGCAATATCAGCACCGTATTCACCGGCACCCGCATCGACGACGAACTGTACGAAGACCTGGAAGCTGCACTGCTGATGGCCGATGCCGGCGTGCAAGCCACCGAATTCCTGCTGGAAGACCTGAAGCAGCGCGTCAAGAACGCGCGCGCCAGCGATCCGGCCCAGGTCAAGGCGCTGCTGGTCGATGCGGTTGCCGACCTGCTGGCACCCCTGCAGAAGCCGCTGGTGATCGGCGAGCACACGCCGACCGTGATCATGGTCGCCGGTGTCAACGGCGCCGGCAAGACGACCTCTATCGGCAAGCTGACCAAGCACCTGAGCGACCACCAGCAGCAAGTGCTGCTGGCGGCTGCCGACACCTTCCGTGCCGCCGCGCGCGAGCAGCTGGCAATCTGGGCCGACCGCAACACGGTGGAAATCGTCAGCAGCTCCGGTGGAGATCCGGCCGCACTCAGTTTTGACGCCGTGGCCGCTGGCCGTGCGCGCGAGAAGGACGTGGTGCTGGTCGATACCGCCGGTCGTCTGCCGACCCAGCTGCACCTGATGGACGAGCTGAAGAAGATCCGCCGCACCATCACCAAGGCCTATGTCACCGCGCCGCACGAGGTGCTGCTGGTGATTGACGGCAATACCGGCCAGAACGCGCTGGCCCAAGTCAAGGCGTTTGACGAGGCACTGGAACTTACCGGCCTGATCGTGACCAAACTGGATGGCACGGCCAAGGGTGGCGTGCTCTGCGCCATCGCCCGCGAAAAGCCGGTACCGGTCTACTTCGTCGGCGTCGGCGAAAAGCTGGAAGACCTGCAGACCTTCAACGCGCGCGAATTTGCCCAGGCACTGCTGGGCTGATCCGCCCCTGTCCTACACGCCGTCCCCGCCCTGCTTTCCATAATGGACATCAGGGCGGCCTGCCAGCGGGCAGACGGCAATCCTTCGGTTTGTTACGTCTTTCACGCCCTGACTTAGCACTCGCAACGTCAGAGTGCTAATATTTGAGGAACGGACGGAACATTCCTCCCAGGAATGACTCCAACCCTTAAAGGAGTAAACGATACGTGGCAGACAACGCTGTGGTTTCCAACAAGACTGACCTGGCCCTGGCTCCCAACTGGTCGGCCGTGGCCACCATGCCCCCGCTGGGCAATCTTGACGCCTATATTTCTGCGGTCAACCGCATGCCCATGCTCACCTCCGAGCAGGAGCAGGATTACGCCAAAAAACTCAAGGAAAACAATGACCTGGACGCTGCCGGCCGCCTGATCATGTCGCACCTGCGACTGGTGGTTGCCGTGTCGCGCCAGTACCTGGGCTACGGCCTGCCGCATGGCGACCTGATCCAGGAAGGCAACGTCGGCCTGATGAAGGCAGTACGCCGCTTTGACCCGTCGCAGGGCGTGCGTCTGGTCAGCTACGCCATGCACTGGATCAAGGCCGAGATCCACGAGTACATCCTGAAGAACTGGCGCATGGTCAAGGTGGCCACCACCAAGGCGCAGCGCAAGCTGTTCTTCAACCTGCGCAGCAAGAAGCAGGGCTTCCGCGCCGCCGCCGACCTGGACGACGTGATGGCGCATCGCGACGGCCTGACCGAGCAGGAAATTGACATCATCGCGCAAGACCTGAACGTCAAGCGCGAAGAAGTGATGGAGATGGAAACGCGCATGTCCGGTGGTGACGTGCTGCTGGATCCGGCTCCGTCCGATGATGGCGAGCAGGCCTTTGGCCCGATTGCCTACCTGTCCGACGCCAGCCACGAGCCGACCGCCATGCTGGAAGCGCGCCAGCGCGACACCATGGCCACCGACGGCATCGCCGCCGCGCTCGATACGCTGGATGCGCGCAGCCGACGCATCGTCGAGCAGCGCTGGCTCAATGTCAACGACGACGGTTCCGGCGGCATGACGCTGCACGAGCTGGCCGCCGAGTACGGCGTCAGCGCCGAGCGCATCCGCCAGATCGAATCGGCCGCGATGAAGAAGATGAAGACGGCACTGGTCGAGTACGCGTAAGCGCCTCCGGCATGCGCCAGCAAAAAACGCCCCGAGGGGCGTTTTTTGCGTCTGGACAGAAAGGATCAGGCTTCGGCCAGCAGCGTCTTGACGTCCGCCGCAATCGAATCGGCCGGCGTGCCATAGCTGCAGTGCACGCGGATCTTGCCCTTGGGATCAAACAGCAGCACACCGGCGGTGTGGTCCATGGTGTAGCTGGTGGGCGTGCTGCCCTCGACTTTCTTGTAGTAGACCTTGAAGTCCGGCGCAACCTTGGTGCGCAGTTCTTCGGGTGTGGGCACCAGGGCCACGAAGCTCGGGTCGAAGTTGCCCAGGTATTCCTTCAGGATCTGCGCCGTATCGCGCTCAGGATCCACCGTGACGAACAGCACCTGCAGCTTGTCGCCATCGGCACCGAGCATTTCCTTGACCTGCACCATCTCGGCCAGCGTGGTCGGGCAGACGTCCGGGCACTGCACAAAACCGAAGAACATGGCCACCACCTTGCCGCGGAAATCGGCCATGCTGCGCTGCTGGCCGTTCATGTCGGGCAGGGAAAAGTCTTGCGCGTACTTGGCACTGCTGATGTCCAGGCCCTTGAACTGACTGGACTTGCTGCCGGCCGAACTGCCGTTTTCACAGCCGGCCAGCATCAGGGCGGCACCGCCCAGCATCAGCGAAGAAACGATCTGGCGGCGCGTCAGGCCAACAGCCCCGGAAAATGCGTGCGTGGTGTGTGTCATGCACTCATTCTACAAGTCGATCAACACAACGGTCCATGAAGACCGTCCGGGTTCAGGGCTGTTGCTTGCGCAGCATGCGCTGCATCTGCTCCAGCGTGATCGCCGTCGTGCCTTCGACCTTGTGGCGCGGTTCGGGCTGCAGCGCGTGGCCGTAGATCACCTCGAAGGTCAGCGCGATGCTGCCATCGCGCTCCAGCGTGCGCAGGCCGTGTTTCAGCTGCTGCAGCCAGCCGCGGCCATGGGTGCACGTATCGCGCTGGCTGGACAGGTTGCGGCCCAGCTCGCGCAGCTCCTGCAGCAGGCGCTCGGGCGTGGCAAAGGTCAGCGTGATGCGCTCCATGTCCATCACCGGCTCGGCAAAACCGGCCTGAATCAGCATGTCGCCCCAGTCGTGCATGTCGGTGAACTGGTGCGCCGGTGCTGGCCAGCCCAGCGTGCGGTAGAGCGCGTCCAGCTCGCGCAGCGTGTCCGGGCCAAGCGCCGAGAACATCAGGAAACCATTCACCGCCAGCGCCTCGCGCCACTGCGCCAGCAGCGCCTGCGGATCAGCGGCGTTGTGCAGCGCCATATTGGCCCACAGCATGTCCATGCTGCCGGCCTCCGGCAAACCAAATTGGGTCGCCACTGGACCGCCCAGCAGGCCACCCAGCGTGCGGCGCAGCCAGCCGCTGCCGCCCTCTTCCGCGCCCAGCTGCTGCAACGCCTGCTGGCTGGCCGCATCGGGCTCATGGGCCCAGGCCTGCGCCTGCGGATAGCGCTGGCGCAGCAGCGCGTGCGCCTGCTGGCCACCCTTGAGCGGCTGCCAGTGCAGCCAGCGCTGCGGCTGCAGCGTGATCAGCGACAGGCGGTCTTCCATGCGGCGCGCGATCTCCTCGTGCAGCCAGGGGCTGTGCGGCAGCGGCAACTGCTGCCAGCGGCGCGCGGCCACGGGATCGATGCTGGGGGGGAGTTGGGTCTGGGTATGCACGCGGGCAGTATATAGCGCCGCCCCAGCCCTGCGCCAACGCGGGATTTGCACGGCTTGACGTAGCAGCCACACCTTCCGCTACAATGCACATATTAATTCTTTTATCTTATAACTTGAACTGGTTTACCCGCCTGATTCCGGCACGCTGCGGCATTTGCCAGAGCTGGCCAGCACAGCCGCTGTGCGCCGATTGCGTGCAGCGGCATGCCCAGCCCATGGAACGCTGCCGTGGCTGCGCCCTGCTACTGCCACCAGACGAGGACGATGGCCATGGCCTGTGCCACGATTGCAGCCAGCACCCGGCCCCGCTGCTGGAAAGCTGCCATGCCTCCCTCTCCTACGTCTGGCCCTGGCAAGGCAGTATCGATGCCTTCAAGTTCCATGGCCAGCCGGCGCTGGCCGGGCTGCTGGCGGCACGTATGGCCGCCTGTCCGGAGCTGGTCGCCACGGTGCGCGACAGCGATCTGCTGGTGCCACTTCCCTTGCACCCGCATCGGCTGGCCGAGCGCGGCTTCAGCCAGACCTGGCTGCTGGCACAACAGCTGCGCCGGCTGGTCCGCCCGCCGGTCCAGAAAGCCGTGCTGCGCCATGACTGGCTGGCGCGCAGCCGCCATACGCCGCACCAGAGCCGGCTGCCGCATGCCGAGCGCGAGCACAATATCCAGGATGCCTTCGAGGTACCAGCGCGACTGGCGCCGCTGGTCGAAGGCCGCCATGCCGTGCTGCTGGACGACGTGATGACTACCGGCGCCACGCTGGAAGAAGCGGCGCGCGTGCTGCTGGCCGAAGGCTGCCACCGCGTCAGCGCCGTGGTGCTGGCGCGCACCGAAAAACCCCGGTTTGATTGACGCCCCGGTTTGGCGCGACAATGCGCGACCATGTTTCACATCGTCCTGGTCCACCCCGAAATCCCGCCGAATACCGGCAACGTGATCCGCCTGGCGGCAAATACCGGCTGCACGCTGCACCTGATCGAGCCGCTCGGCTTCAGCCTGGACGACAAGCAGCTGCGCCGCGCTGGGCTGGATTACCACGAGTACGCCTCGCTGCAGGTGCATGCCAGCTGGCAGGATTTCCTGCAGCGTGCGCAACCGGATCCGGCGCGGCTGTTTGCCATGACCACGCGCGGCAGCCACCCGGTGCAGGCGCAGGCCTTCCGGCCGGGCGACTGGCTGGTGTTTGGCTGCGAGACTGCCGGCCTGCCGGCAGCGATCCGCGACAGCTTCCCGGCCAGCCAGCGGCTGCGCCTGCCGATGCTGCCAACCCAGCGCAGCCTGAACCTGTCGAATGCGGTGGCGGTGACGGTCTATGAGGCCTGGCGCCAGTGCAGCTTTGCCGGTGCCAGCAGCTGAGCGGGCACTCAGAGCTGGGTCTTGATCCCGTCCCAGACCAGCTTGATGCCGGTCAGCAGCATGCCCAGGTAGATCAGGCGGTAGAACCAGGTCGGGTCAATACGCCTGGCGATGCGCACGCCGATGCAGACACCCAGCGGTGCCAGCGGCAGCAGCACCAGCGAGGTGGCGAGGTTTTCCCAGTTCAGCAGGCCCAGATAGGCATAGGGCAGCCACTTGCTCAGGTTGATGCAGAAGAACAGGTAGGCCATGGTGCCGGTGAAGACCAGCGGCGGCAGGCGCATCGGGATCACATAGGCGCCCAGCGGCGGGCCGCCGGCGTGCGCGACAAAGCTGGTAAAGCCGGAAGTGGTCGCCAGCACGCTGCCGAGCCAGCGCGGTGGCAGCGCCGCATCGGCACGCGGCGGAAACAGCAGACGCTGCGCCAGGAACAACAGCGTCAGCACACCGACAATGCCCGCCACCACCGGCGCGCTCAGGAACCGGAACAGCAGCGTACCGATCACGGTGCCGAGCAAGGCCCAGGGCAGCAGGCGCTTGAACAGCGCCCAGTCGACATGGCGGCGGAAGGCGTGGATGCCCATCAGGTCCATCGCCAGCAGCAGCGGCATCATGATGGCCGCCGCCTGCGGCACGCTGATACTCAGCGCCATCAGTGGCACCGCCAGTGCGCCAAAACCCGCGCCGAAGCCACTCTTGCTGATGCCGATCAGCAGCACCGCCGGGATCGCCACCAGGTAGAACTGCCAATCGGTGATCAGGACCAGGCCCTCAGGCAACCAGCCTGCCCAAGCCATCAATAGCGCGCGTCAGGATCGACCTTCGATGGCGGCTGCGGGCGTGCCGGCTCATCCAGCCAGCGGCAGATCGGCTCCCACTGCTGCAGGTCGCGCTGCACGCGACCGGGGGGGACGTCGAACAGGGTCAGGCCCTGGGCTGCCAGGTGCACATAGTTCTGCGTGTCTCGCACCACGCCCAGCAGCGGGAACGGCAGGTGCTCGCAAAAATCGCGCAGGTGCTGCAGCGAATGGGTGTTTTCCTTGACGCGCATCGCCAGCAGGGCAATATCGATGCGGCCCAGCTTCTTGTACTCGACCAGTTCGCGCATGAAATCGACTGTGGCGCGCATGTCAAACACGCTGGGCTGCAGCGGCACCACCGCCTTGGTGGCCATCTTGAGCACGCCCTTCAGTTCCTTGCCGTCCAGGCCGGCCGGTGTGTCGAGCACCACATGGGTGACGCCCTTGGGCACCTTGACCTTGCCGGCGGAGGCGGTTTCCCAGGGCACGATCTTGCCGGCAGCAGCCGGGCGATCAGCCAGCCACTGGCGCGAGGATTGCTGCTTGTCCACGTCTCCCAGCATGACACGTGCCCCGCGCGCGGCAAAATAGCCCGCGATATTGGTAGAGACGGTGGTTTTTCCCACCCCTCCCTTGGGGTTGACGACGACAACTACGGGCATGGCAACAAGCTCCTTTGGCAAATCAGCGCGCCGCAAGTGGCTACGCCTGGACAAGGCAAAGAAAGACTGTACCCTGTTTGAACTTGCACGCCCATGGTTTTAGCCGTGGTTTTGCCGCAAAATCCTGCAAAATGGCTTGTAGAAACCTGATTTTCGGTGTATGTCATATTTTCGTCATAAATCTGGAACCACTTTTATCCCATGTTGATGCAACCCAGCCAGGCCGATGTGCGCCGCTATTTCTGTGCCACCTACGCCAAGTGGCGCGCCAACCAGCCCATGGACGCCATGGAGACGCTGATCGCCGGCTGGATGGAGCAGCACCCTGAATACCATGCCGATCTGGCCGATGTCGATGCCGCCCTGGCGGCCATGCAAAAGCCGGATCTGGCCGGCCAGGCCAACCCCTTTCTGCACCTGTCCATGCACCTGACCATCAGCGAGCAGTGCAGCATCGACCAGCCGCGTGGCATCCGCCAGGCGGTGGAACTGCTGGCGGCACGCCGGCATGACCTGCACGCCGCCCACCACGCCGTCATGGACTGCCTGGGCCGCATGATCTGGGAAAGCCAGCGCAACGGCCGCCCGCCGGATGGCGAGGCCTACCTGGCCAGCGTGCAGCGCCTGGCCACGCAGGATTGAAATCACACAACCACAAGCACAAGGAGTCACCCATGAGCAAGCGCGACAAGCACCCCGCCAAGCCGACCCCGCTGCTGCGCCAGTGGCAGCCGCCGGTCACGCGTTCCGTGCATGCTACCGATGGCAGCGGCGCCTACAACGCCGACCACAGCGTCAAGATCAGCGATTTTGATCCGGGTGCCCAGCCCTACTCGATCGGCACCAAGCCGGAGAACAAGGCGGCCGTCAAGGCACTGGCCGAAGAGATCGACCTGCTGCAGGACGTGCTGCTGGCCGATCGCCGCCATGCGCTGCTAGTGATCCTGCAGGGCATGGACGCATCGGGCAAGGACGGCACGCTGCGCGGCGTGTTCAGCCATACCAGCCCACTCGGCGTGCGCACCGTCGGCTGGAAGGCGCCCACTTCGCTGGAGCTCAGCCACGACTACCTGTGGCGCATCCATGCCTCCATGCCGGCCAAGGGCGAGATCGTGGTGTTCAACCGCAGCCAGTACGAGGACGTGCTGGTGCCGGTGGTGAACCGCAACATCAGCGCCGAGCAGACGCGCCAGCGTTACGCCCAGATCAATGATTTTGAGCGCATGCTGACCGAAAACGGCACCGTGATCCTAAAGTTCATGCTGCACATCAGCAAGGACGAGCAGCGCGAGCGCCTGCAGGAGCGCATCGACGACCCGAGCAAGCATTGGAAATTCGAAGCCGGTGACCTGGAAGTGCGCCGCCACTGGGACGACTACCAGCAGGCCTATGCGCAGTTGCTGACCCACACCAGCACGCCCTGGGCACCATGGACCGTGGTGCCGGCCGACAGCAAGACGCACCGCAACCTGATGATCGCCACCGTGGTGCGCGATACCCTGCAGGCGATGGACCTGCGCTACCCGCCGCCCAAGCCCGAGCTCAAGGGCGTCACCATCAAGTAGGATGCCGGGCATCCCCCTTTCTTGTTTTTGATTAGACCAACCGGATACGACATGCAGAAATTCCAGGGTTCCGACCAATACGTTGCTACCGATGACCTGAAACTGGCCGTGAACGCCGCCATCACGCTGCAGCGCCCGCTGCTGGTCAAGGGCGAGCCCGGCACCGGCAAGACCATGCTGGCTGAAGAGGTGGCCGA
>JAAYCV010000061.1 GCA_012729605.1 Ramlibacter sp.
GTCTCGGCGCTGTGGTTGACGTTGGCCGCGGCGGGGTTGGCCACGCTGCTGGCGCTGCTGACCGGTGTGCCGTTGGCCTACCTGCTGGCCCGTCGCGAGTTCCGGGGCAAGCGGCTGGTGGAGGGGCTGATCGACCTGCCGTTGGTGATCCCGCACACGGCGGCGGGCGTGGCGCTGCTAATGGCCTTCGGGCGGCGGGCGCCGCTGGGCCGCCTGGGCGCGGCAGTCGGGCTGAGCTTCACGGACTCGCTCGCTGGCACGGTCGCGGCGATGCTGTTCGTCAGCCTGCCGCTGCTCGTGAACGGAGCGCGCGAGGGCTTCCGCACGGTGGATCCGGAGCTGGAGCGCGTGGCGCTCACGCTGGGCGCCGATCCATGGCAGGCCTTTGCGCTCGTCACGTTGCCGCTGGCCTGGCGGGGCGTCCTCTCGGGCGCGCTGATGATGTGGGCGCGCGGGCTGAGCGAGTTCGGGGCGGTGGCGATCCTCTCGTACCACCCGAAGATCATCCCGGTGTTGGTCTACGAACGTTTTGCGGGCTTCGGGCTGGCGGCGGCTCGTCCGGTGGCCATGATTCTGCTGATCGCGGCGATGGTCGTGTTTGTGCTGCTGCGGAGTATCGGCAGACCCAAGTCCGACGACGCCCAGTAGCCTGTTCTGGCCCGAACTCAGTCGCCGTTGCGTTCGACCAGCACGCGGGTCAATCTGTCACGATCCGTGCTTCCTGGCAACAGGCCGCTGACCAGCTCGATGGCGCCGAAGTGGCAGCGGTGTTGGCACTCACTGCAGTAGGCGCAGCGGTCGACGTAATGGATCAGGCGGAAGCGGTCGCGCCCGTTGCGCTCCAACTCCAGCGCATCGGCTGGGCAGTCGCGGACGCACTGGCCGCAGCCCTTGCACAGATCCTCGTGCAGGGTGAGGACGCCGCGGTACTGCGCTGGCAGCTCTACTGGCGCGAACGGGAAGCGGACCGTTGTCCGGTGCCTGAACAGCGTGCGGAACAGCTCAGGCAGCAGGCGGTTCAGTGCTGGGATTCGGCGAGCCCTTGGTGATCGGGGCGCTTTCGCGTTCACCTGTCTCATAGGTCAGTCCTCACATTCCTGCCAGCGCCACGGTCACCATCTGCAGTAACGCCAGCGGCGCCAACACCCGCCAGCCCAGACTGGCTAATTGGTCGATCCGCAGCCGGGCATAGGCGGCGTCCGCCACCGACAAGCCCAGCAGGATCAGCCCAGCCTTAGCCGCGAACCCAAGGGCAGTGAGCAACGCCGGTCCGTCGCCTGCGCCGCCGAAGAACACGTTGACCAGCAAGAACACGCCCACCACGGTCTTGATCTGCAGGGACAGGTGCCAGAGCATCAGCTTGCGCCCGCTGAACTCAGTCAAGGGGCCAGCGCCGATCTCCGTCTTTGCCTTGGGGATATCGAACGGCGAGCGCTTGAGCTTGCCGATCAGTCCGACGAAGGCCAACACGAAGCCGACGGGCTGCATGAAGACCAGCCAGGTGCCCTGGGCTTGCCATTCTGCGATGCAGGAGATCGACCACGAACCGCTGGCGATGGCTGGCCCAATCAGTGCCATCAGAAATGGCACCTCGTAAGCGAAGTACTGCAACAGGGCGCGGCTGCCGCCCACAATGCCAAACGCGCTGGCAGACACCCAGCCACCCATGAAATAGGCCAGCGCGGGGGCGCTCAGCAGGAACAACGCTACGATCAGATCGCCTTCGAATGATGCAGTGGCGGGCCAGCCAACGTTCGGCCCGCAACCGGGCCGGGGTCCCACAGGGATGACTGTGGCGGCAGTCAGTACAGCCGCTAGCGACACCATCGGAAGCAACGCGCACGCGCGCTGGCGTGCTCCGTAGGGCAGCACGTCCTCCTTTGCCAGTAGCTTGACGAGATCCGCCAGCGGCTGGTACCAGGGTGGCCCGACACGGCCTTGCAGCCGCGCGATCACGACTCGGTCGATCCAGTGGAAGGCCAGCGCGACCAC
>JAAYCV010000008.1 GCA_012729605.1 Ramlibacter sp.
GCGTGCTGATGCTGCTGAATCCGCGCTTTGACCGGCTGCCGCCAGTGGCCGGCATGATTGGCCTGGGTGCCGGCATGATGGCGGCGCTGGCCTATATGCAGGTCGGCGCGCTGGGCAAGGCGGGCGAACCGGAATCGCGCGTGGTGTTCTATTTTTCCGTCGGAACCACGCTGCTGGGCTTAATCGGCGTGCTGACCTTTGGTGAATTCCATCCGGTAGAAGGCATGCACGGGCTCTGGCTGCTGGGCAGCGGCGTGTTTGCCTCGCTCGGCCAGTGGTGCCTGACCCGTGCCTATTCGCGCGGAGCGACCATGCTGGCGGCCACCTTGCAGTACCTGAATATCGTGTACGGTACGCTATTCGGCCTCTGGCTGTTCAAGGAAATGCCGCAACCGCTGGCCTGGCTGGGCATGGCCATCATCATTCTGAGCGGTGTCGCGGCCACCGCGGTGCGAGGCCATCAGGTACGCAAGGCGGCGCTCGCGGCTGCCGATTGACCCTTTATTCCGATTCCGAGGAGATATCCATGTTTACCCATCTGATCAGCGTCGAACAACTCCAGGCCCTGCAGCAATCCGGGCAGCCCCTGATGGTGTTCGATTGCAGCTTTGACCTGTCCCAGCCGGCGCTGGGGGCTGAGCTGTTTGCCCAGGCCCATGTGCCGGGCGCGGTGCATGCCGATCTCGATCACTTCCTCAGCAGCCAGCAGGCCGATCGTCGTGCCAGCGGTGGCCGTCATCCGCTGCCCTTGCGCGAGGATTTTGCCGCTGCGCTGCAGGCCATCGGTTTCCGCAAGGACATGCAGGCCGTGGTCTATGACCGCAACGGCAACAACTACTGCGGCCGCCTGTGGTGGATGCTGAACTGGCTCGGCCATGAGGCGGTGGCGGTCCTGGATGGTGGCCTGGCGGCCTGGCAGGCGGCTGGCCTGCCGGTCGAAACCGGTGTTGTCACGCCGCGAGCGGCCAGCGCACCGTTTGCCGTGGGCGAATCGCGCGTCACCCTGGTGGATACGGCCAGCGTGGCAGCCGGCCTGCAGCAACCGCAACAGACCCTGATCGATTCCCGTGGGCCGACCCGTTACAGCGGGGCCGAAGAGCCGATGGATCCGGTCGCCGGCCATATTCCCGGCGCGCTGAATCGCCCTTTCCCGCTGAACATGGACGCCCATGGCTGCTTCAAGCCAGCCGCACAGCTGCGCCAGGAGTTCGAGCAGCTGTTGCAGGGCCGTGACGCGGCCAGCGTGACCATCCATTGCGGCAGCGGCGTCAGCGCTGTGCCGAACATCATCGCCATGGAACTGGCCGGCCTGCCCCGCCCTGCGCTCTACGCCGGCAGCTGGAGCGAGTGGTGCACCACGGTGCCGGCACTGCCGGTAGAACGCGGCTGAGACTCAGCGCACCCCGTTCTTGGCAAACCAGTCCAGCATCGCCTTCCAGCCATGCTTCGCATCCTGCTCGCGATAACTCGGGCGGTAATCGGCATGGAAGGCGTGCGGCGCATTCTTGTAGACACCGATCAGGCTCTTGCGTGCCGCCGCGTTGCCCTGCTCTCCCGCCGCCTTGAGCGCGGCTGACATGCGATCCACCGTGTCCATCGGGATACCGGTATCAGCCTCCCCATACAGGCCCAGCACCGGCGCCTTCAGTTGTGCTGCCAGATCCACCGGCTGTTGCGGCGTCAGCGCGGTCTTATCACCGATCAGACGGCCATACCAGGCCACGCCGGCCTTGACCTGCGGGTTGTGCGCCGCATACAGCCAGGTCATGCGACCACCCCAGCAGAAGCCGGTCACGCCCAGACGACTGGTATCGCCGCCTTGCTGGCCAGCCCAGCGCACCGTGGCATCCAGATCTGCCAGCACCTGCGCATCCGGCACCTTGGCGATCACCTCGCGCATCAGCGTGGGAATATCGGTGTAGCTGGCGGCATCGCCCTGGCGCACAAACAGCTGCGGCGCAATCGCCAGATAGCCCTGGTGCGCCAGCCGGCGTGCCACATCGGCAATATGCGCATGCACGCCAAAGATTTCCGACAGCACCAGCACCACCGGCAGATTTTTTCCGCCCTTGGGCGCGGCGCGGTACGCCGGCATGGCAAAGCCGTTCACGTCGATGCTGACATCGCCGGCTTCCAGCCCGTCGGTGGAAGTCACGATCATGGTCTGGGCGCTGACCGGTTGCACCGCCGCAGCAAAGAGGCCACTGGCCATGGCGGCCTGCAATACGGTGCGGCGGCTGGTGCCCGTCTGGCCTGCGGGCAGCAGCGCCATGGCATCGTGGATCTGGTCGCGGTTCGGCATGGCTTGTCTCCAGTTGTGGTGAAAAAATCAGTGCGCCTGTTCCCAGTTCGGGCCAAAGCCGATTTCGGCCAGCAGCGGCACGCGCAGCTGCGCCACCTCGGCCATGATGCGCGGCACTTCGCTGCGTACCCAATTGATCTCGGCTTCGGGCACCTCGAACACCAGTTCGTCGTGCACCTGCATGATCATGCGCGTGGCGTAATCGCCAGAATCCAGCACATGCAGCACCTCGACCATGCTCTTCTTGATCAGGTCGGCGGCCGTGCCCTGCATCGGCGCGTTGATCGCGGCGCGTTCGGCGCCGGCACGGCGCTGGCCGTTGCCGCTGCGGATATCGGGCAAATACAGGCGGCGGCCAAACACGGTCTCGACATAGCCCTGGTCGCGCGCCAGTTCGCGCGTGCGCTCCATATAGGCTTGCACGCCCGGGTAGCGCTCGAAATAGCGTTGGATATAGTTGCGCGCTGCCGTGTTGTCGATGCCGAGCGACTTGGCCAGGCCAAAGCTGCTCATGCCGTAGATCAGGCCAAAGTTGATCACCTTGGCGTAGCGGCGCTGCTCGCTGCTGACCTGGTCCGGCGCCACGCCAAACACCTCGGCGGCAGTGGCGCGGTGCACGTCGGCGCCAGTTTCGAAGGCATGGATCAGCGCCGGATCCTTGCTGATATGCGCCATGATGCGCAGTTCGATCTGGCTGTAGTCGGCACTGGCAATCACCTTGCCTGCAGGCGCGACAAAGGCCTCGCGGATACGGCGGCCCTCCGGCGTGCGCACCGGGATGTTCTGCAGGTTGGGATCGTTGCTGGACAGGCGCCCCGTTACAGCCACTGCCTGCGCATAGTTCGTATGCACGCGCCCGGTCACCGGATCGGCCAGGCCGGCCAGCTTGTCGGTATAGGTGTTCTTCAACTTGGACAGGCCGCGGTATTCCAGGATGATGCGCGGCAGCGGGAAGTCCTCGGCCAGCTTTTCCAGCACCTCTTCATCGGTGCTGGGCGCGCCAGTCGAGGTCTTCTTGATCACCGGCAGGCCGAGCTTGCCAAAAAAAATCTCGCCAATCTGCTTGGGTGATCCCAGGTTGAAGCTCTGTTCGGCCGCCTCGTGGGCCTGTTTTTCCAGCTCCAGCAGGCGCATGCCGAGCTCATTGCCCTGGCGCGCCAGCTGCTGCGCATCCACCAGCACGCCTTCGCGCTCCATGCGGAACAGCACTTCGCTGGTGGCGATTTCCAGCTCGTAGATGGCGCGCAGCTCTGCATCCTGCTCCAGCTGCGGCCAGAGCACCTGGTGCACCTGCAGGGTGAAATCGGTATCTTCACAGGCATAGTGCGTGGCCTTGTCGACCGGCACCTGGCTAAACGGGATCTGGCTGGCACCCTTGCCACACAGCTCCTCGTAGCTGGTGCCGTCGCGGCTCAGGTGGCGCAGCGCCAGGCTTTCCAGGCCATGTGGGCGATGCGCTTCGAGCACATAGCTTTGCAGCATGGTGTCGTGCACATAACCGCGCACCTGCACGCCATGGTTGGCAAACACATGGCGGTCATACTTGATGTGCTGGCCCAGCTTGGCGCGGCTGGCATCTTCCAGCCAGGGGCGCAGCGTGTCCAGCACCAGTTCCAGCGGCAGCTGCTCGGGCGCATCCATGCCATCGTGCGCGATCGGGATATACACGCCCTCACCCGCCACGGTGGAAAAGCTCATGCCCACCAGCGTGGCCTGCAGCGCATTCAGCGAAGTGGTTTCGGTATCAATCGCGACCAGCTCGGCTTGCTGCAAGTGCTGCAACAGGTCCGTCAGTTGCTCCTGCGTGGTGATCATGCGGTAATCGACAGTGGCCGCTGCTGCTTCAGTTTCTGCGGTAGCCGGCGAAGCAAACAGGTCCACGGTATCGCCGCTGCTGGCAGCCGCTGGCTGGTTCTCGTCCGGCAGCGCCTTCAGCAGCGAACGGAACTGGTAGCGCGTGTAGAAATCGCGCAGTGCTGGCACATCCGGTGTTTTCAGCGCCAGCGCGTCCATCCCGGGCAGGCCAGCTACCTGTGCAGACAGATCGCAATCGGTGACGATGGTGACCAGCTTGCGGCCGATCGGCAGCCAGTCGGCCGCCTTGCGCAGGTTCTCGCCGGCCACGCCCTTGATCTCGTCAGCGCGCTCCATCAGCGCATCGAGCGAGCCGTAGGCATTCAGCCACTTGGCCGCTGTTTTCGGCCCCACCTTGTCCACGCCAGGCACGTTGTCCACCGTGTCGCCAACCAGCGTCTGGTAATCGACCATCAGCGCTGGCGGCACGCCAAATTCGGCCGTCACGCCGGCCACGTCACGCACCTTGCCACTCATGGTATCGATAATGCTGACGCGCTCGTTGACCAGCTGGCTCAGGTCCTTGTCACCGCTGGACACCACCACGCGCATGCCACGCTCGGAGCCGATGCGCGCCAAGGTGCCAATCACGTCATCGGCTTCCACACCTTCAATCGCCAGCACTTGCCAGCCCAGCAGCCGCACCACATCGTGGATCGGCTCGATCTGGCTGCGCAAGTCGTCCGGCATGGGTGCGCGCTGCGCCTTGTAGTCGGGATAGATCTCGTTGCGGAAAGTCGTGCCCTTGGCGTCGAACACGCAGACTGCATAGCTGGCGGGATAGGCCTTGGTCAGCGACTGCATCATGTTGACCATGATGCGCAGTGCGCCGGTCGGCTGCTGCGTGCCGTCAGGCAGCGGCACGCTCCAGTTACCGCCGGCATGGAAGGCGCGGTAGATATAGCTGGAACCATCGACCAGCAACAAGGTGTTGTCCGGCGTGGCCGGATCGGAAATGACGGGGGTGGCGGAGGATTCTTGCATGGAGGCATTGTGCCTGCAAAGCGTCTCGCCGGGACATCTCCCCGCAGCCTGTCACCCGGCGGTAATCGTTTAAAATCGAAACATTGCGCCAGCCATGGGTCCATGCCGTGCGCCTCCTTCAGCGACTCACAGCATGAAACATTCCCTGACGCTTTCCGCCCTGGCGGCTACCCTGGCGCTTGCGCTTGCGCTGGCCGGCTGCGCCCAGACCGGCCAGCAGACCCGTGCCGGTAATGAACTGGCGGCTCCGGTCACCGTGACCAGCACCGGCCAGGCCGAACCGATGCAGGCTGGCGACCAGCGCATCGAACGCATCCACCACAGCGATGCCGGCGGCGCGGTCGACGAACTGCGCGTGGGCGGTGAAACCCGCAGCCTGGTCGTCACGCCCAGCCGCGCCGGCGCCTATGAAATCAAGCCTACTACTCCCACCCCGAGCACCAGCAGCGGCCAACGCGTCTGGAACCTGCTGAAATTCTGAGCATCCATGGCAGTTTATACGGACGTCTCGCTGGAGGCGGCACAGCCGCTGTTCCAGCGCCTCAACCTGGGCACCCTCACGCAGCTGCGTGGCATCCAGGGCGGTATCGAAAACACCAACTATTTCGCCACCACCGATCAGGGCGAGTATGTGCTGACCCTGTTCGAGCGCCTGACGCACGAGCAGCTGCCCTACTACCTGTACCTGATGCAGCATCTGGCCAAGCGCGGCATTCCGGTGCCGTTGCCAGCCAGCGATGCCGAAGGCGAAATCCTGTTCACGCTGTGCGGCAAGCCCGGTGCCGTGGTCGAGAAGCTGCGAGGCAGCAGCCAGCTGCAGCCGCAGGCCGTGCATTGCAGCGCGGTGGGCAGCACGCTGGCACGCATGCACCTGGTCGGCCAGGACTTCAACCGCGAGCAGCCCAACCTGCGCGGCCTGCCGTGGTGGAACGAGGTCGCACCGCTGGTCTACCCGCACCTCAATGAGGAGCAGACCGAGCTGCTGCGCGCCGAGCTCGCCTACCAGAACCATGTGGCCGCTGGCAGCGCCTACGCCGCCCTGCCGCGTGGCCCGATCCACGCCGACCTGTTCCGCGACAACGCCATGTTCGATGGCGAGACGCTGACCGGCTTCTTCGATTTCTACTTTGCCGGCAATGACAGCTGGCTGTTCGATCTGGCGGTGTGCCTGAATGACTGGTGTGTCGACCAGGCCAGCGGCGCCCTCGACCTGACCAGGGCCAGCGCCTTCATCGACGCCTACCAGTCGGTACGTCCGCTGCAGGCTGCCGAGCGCGAGCTGCTGCCAGCGATGCTGCGCGCTGCCGCGCTGCGTTTCTGGATCTCGCGCCTGTGGGATTTCTACCTGCCGCGCGAAGCCAGCATGCTGGTACCGCACGACCCGACCCACTTCGAGCGCGTGCTGCGCCAGCGCATTGCCCATCCGCTGACGCTGGCGAACGCGCCGGTGCTGGCCTGAGTCGCATGCAGCTGCAGCTTGTCCCTGCCAGCCGTGGCTTCGCCTGGATGCAGCAAGGCATCCGCACCTTTGGCAAGCGTCCGGTCGCCCTGCTCGGCCTGTTCATGATGTTCCTGCTCGCCATGAGCATCCTGGCGATGATCCCGTGGATCGGGCTGGCATTGGCGCTGGCCTTGCTGCCGGCGGTCACGCTGGGCTTCATGACCGCCACGCGCACCGTGGCACACGGCAATTTCCCGATGCCGACGGTACTGCTGACCGCCTTCCGCGCCGGCCGCGCGGAGCTCAACGGCATGCTGCTGCTGGGCAGCGTCTATGCGCTGCTGTTCGGCCTCAGCATGGCGCTGACGCAGCTGATCGATGGCGGCCAGTTCCTCAAGCTCTATATCCTGGGCGTGGAAAGCACGCCGGAAGAAATCCGCCAGATTGCCAGTGATGGCAGCTTCCAGCTGGCGACGCTGGTGGCGGCGGTGAGCAACGTGGTGATTGCCATGCTGTTCTGGCACGCACCGGCGCTGCTGCACTGGCACCAGGTGCCTGCCGTCAAGGCGATGTTCTTCAGCCTGGTGGCCTGCATCCGCAATTTTCCGGCCTATGTGCTGTTCCTGCTTGGCTGGCTTGGCCTGACGATGGCGCTGATCTTTGGCCTGTCGATGTTGATCGCCTCGGTGTTCGGTGCCATGGCCGCGGCAGTGCTGATCCAGCTGGTGGTGATGGTGGTCACCAGCATGTTCTTTGCCTCGCAGTACTTCAGCTATGTGGACTGCTTTGTCGAGGCCACAGCACTGGACCAGCAGGAACGTAGCCAGCCGCCGCCGCTGGCCTGAGCTTCAGTCCTGGCGTGAGGCCAGCCAGGCCTCATCTTTCGCATCCAGCAGACCCTGGGCACGTGCCGCCGCCAGCAGTTCCGGACGGTGCTGGCGCGTCAGGCGCAGGCTCTGCTCACGGCGCCAACGCGCAATCGCGGCATGGTTGCCGCCCAGCAGCACCTCGGGCACGGCTTCGCCTTCCCAGATTTCCGGGCGCGTGTAGTGCGGGCAGTCCAGCAGGCCGTCCAGCGCCGGATTGAAGCTGTCCTGGATATGGCTGGCCTCGTCCTGCAGCACACCGGGCTGCAGCCGCGCCACGGCATCGAGCAGGGTCACGGCGGCGATTTCACCACCGGAAACGACAAAATCCCCCAGGCTGATCTGCCGGTCCACATGGCGATCGATAAAGCGCTGGTCCATGCCTTCGTAGCGACCGCACAGCAGGATCGCGCCCTGGCTCTCGGCCCAATGGCTGACGCTGGCATGATCGAGGCGTTCGCCAATCGGGCTGAACAGCACCACCGGTGCCTGTTCGCCTTCGGGCTCGGCACGATCGGTACGGATCGCCTGCAGGCAGCGCGACAACGGCTCGGCCTGCATCACCATGCCGGGACCGCCACCAAACGGGCGGTCATCGACGCGGCGGTAATTGCCTTCGGCAAAATCGCGCAACTGCCACAGGCGTACCTGCACCTGGCCGCTGGCATAGGCGCGGCGCGTCACGCCGCTGTGCAACCAGGGCTCAATCAGTTCCGGGAACAGGGTGATGATGTCGAAGCGCATGGGCAAATCGGGCTCAGTAATCAGGCTGCCAGTCGGCCACAATGCGCTTGCCGGCTACATCGACTTCATCGACAAAAGCCGCGACGAAGGGAATCAGGCGCTCGACCGTCTTCTCCCCGTCCTGCGCTTCCAGCACCAGCGTGGTCTGCGGGCCGGTCGCCAGCAAGTCCTTGACCGTGCCCAGCGCCACGCCTTCGCGGTTGCTGACGGCGCAGCCGATCAGGTCGACCCAGTAGAATTCGCCCTCTTCTGGCGGCGGGAAGGCCGAGCGTGGCACGCAGATGCGCGCGCCCTTGAGCAGTTCGGAGCCATTGCGATCGGGAATGCTGCGGCTGTGCGCCACCAGGCCATCACCATGCTCGCGCACCTGCGCCACATCCAGCGCCAGCGTGCCCGTGAAATGGCGCGCACCGCGTTCGGCCGGCAGCAGATACCACTGCTTGCAGGCAAACAGCGCCTCGGTCAGCGCGTTGTAGGGGATCACGCGGAACCAGCCCTTGATGCCCCAGGCTTCGCCAATACGGGCGACTTCGACCGCATCTTCGGGCAGTTGGGCGGGGCTCAGCAGGCTTGTCAGGTCAATGCTCATGGCTTTTTTTCGGCAATCAGGAAAAACAAAGCCCAGTGGATCGCACTGGGCTTTGCTCGTCAAGTGACGGATGGATCAGGCAGCGGTCTTGGCCAGCTGCTTTTCCAGGCGTTGCACGGTGGGGGACACCTGTGCACCAACGCTCTTCCAGTAGGCCAGACGGTCCTGGGCGATGCGCAGGCCTTCGGTAGCTTCCTTGGCGCTGGGGTTGTAGAAACCGATGCGCTCGATGAAGCGACCGTCGCGACGCACGCGCTTGTCAGCCACAACAACGTTGAAGAACGGACGGCCCTTGCTGCCGCCGCGGGAGAGTCGAATAACGACCATGGTGATATCCTTTGGGTGGTAAAAATTCTTCCAGCGTTTGAGACACGCGACTGGCCACCCGGCCAGCGACACACTGAAAACACAAGATTATAAACGCAGACCTCCTGCTTACTCAAGCCCAGCGCTTTTTTCTCTCCGATTCCGTTCCATGTCTGCAACGCCCCTGATCCGGCCGGCCACCGAGGCCGACATTCCACGCATCACCGCCATCTATGCCTACCATGTGCTGCACAGCACCGGCACTTTTGAAACCGAAGCTCCTTCCCCCGAACAGATGCGCCAGCGCATCGACGAAGTGCACAGCCGTGGCCTGCCCTGGCTGGTGGTGGAAATCGATGGCCAGGTGCAGGGCTTTGCCTACTGCAACTGGTTCCGGCCACGCGCCGCCTTCCGCTACAGCGCCGAAGACAGCATCTATCTGGCGCCTGATGCCGTCGGCCAGGGCCTGGGCACGCAGCTGCTGGGCGAACTGATCCGCCAGGCCGAAGCACTCGGCATCCGCAAGCTGATGGCGGTGATTGGCGATTCGGACAACCACGGCTCGCGCGGCCTGCACCGCAATTTCGGCTTCAGCGAGGTCGGCATCATCCGCAATTGCGGCTGGAAGCATGGACGCTGGCTCGATATCGTGATGGTCGAGCGCGTGCTGGGTGACGGCGCGGAGACGCTGCCCGAATGAGCACCGCACTGCCTATTGTCTATTGCGACGAGGCGATGATCGTGCTGGACAAGCCGTCCGGCCTGTTGTCAGTGCCCGGCCGTGGCCCGGACAACCACGATTCGCTCAGCGTGCGCGTGCAGGCGCAGTTTCCCGATGCGCTGATTGTGCACCGGCTGGACATGGGCACCAGCGGTCTGCTGCTGATGGCACGCGGCATCGAGGCGCAGCGCACGCTGAGCCTGCACTTTGCCGAACGCCGCACGCACAAGCGCTATGTCGCCATCGTGCAGGGCGAACTGCCACTGCTGCCGGACTGGAGCACGATTGACGCACCGCTGATCGTGGACTGGCCGAACCGCCCGCGCAGCAAGGTCGACCATGCCATCGGCAAGCCGAGCGTGACGCACTGGCGTCGGCTCGGGCCGCAGGACGCATGTGCGGGACTGGCGGCCGATTTCTTCCGGCCGGCAC
>JAAYCV010000062.1 GCA_012729605.1 Ramlibacter sp.
GCCACGCCGAGCAGGATCATGCCGGCGATGTATTCGGTCGCCGACTGTGGATCCACCCAGGGCGCAAAAATGTAGTGGAAGAACAGCACGCCCAGCGCTGCCATGGTGAAGGGCTTGATCAGCCAGTTCACCACCAGCGTCAGCAACAGGCCCCTGGGCCGCTTGCCCACGTCCTTGACCGAGCTCCAGTCCACCTGGATCATCATCGGGTAGATCATCACCCAGATCAGCACGGCCACCACCAGGTTCACGTGCGCCAGTTCCAGTGCCGCAATTGCCTCGAACACGCCGGGCATGGCCAGCCCCAGCGCCACGCCGGCGGCAATGCCCAGCCCTACCCATACCGTCAGGTAACGTTCAAATAATCCCATGATGCTGCTTTCTGTACTGTCGTGAAGTGATGAAAAATCGCACTGCCCACATGGTGGTGCAGCGCGACAGGGGCCGGATTCAGGCCTGGCCGCGGCGGTCGGTCGGGTCGATCGTCTGCTGGCCGATCTTGTCCAGCTCGTGCTTCAGCGCCAGCGCGTCCAGCGAGGCCAGCGGCAGGCTGGAAAACTCGCGGATGCGGTTGGCCAGGCCATGCAGCGTGTTGTTGAAGGCACGGCGCTTGTCGGCCTCGCTGCCCTCTACCGCAGCCGGGTCCGGAAAGCCCCAGTGCGCGCTCACCGGCGAACCGGGCCAGTACGGGCAGACTTCGCCCGCGGCCTGGTCGCACACGGTGATGATGAAATCCATCTTCGGTGCATCTGCGCCGGCAAACTCGTCCCAGCTCTTGCTGCGCAGGCCATCTACCGGCAGGTGCGAGGCCTGCAGCAGCTCCAGCGCAAACGGGTTGACCTGGCCAGCCGGGTGGCTGCCGGCGCTGTAGGCCTTGAACTTGCCCTTGCCGATAAAGTTGAACAGTGCCTCGCCCATGATGCTGCGGGCCGAGTTGCCGGTGCACAGCACCAGCACATTGAAAACACGGTTGTTGTCCATTGTTCTACCCTCCTGTTTGCTGGGAACATCAGGCCAGTCTGGCCACCACGGTCACCGGTTCGTCATTAATTTGACATTAAATGAATGATTCAAATATCAGTACAAAAAAAAGCCGCCCTGCTGCTCACGCCTGATCGGCGGGTGACGCACCTACAGGCACGTCACACAGGCCGGCACATTGTTCCGGATGCCCGTCACAACATTCTTTCACAAGGTAGTCGATCAGGTCCAGCATCAGCGGCATATGGGCACGGTAACGCTGGAAACGCCCTTCCTGCTCCACCGTCAGCAGGCCTGATTGCACCAGCGCCTTGAAATGGAAGGACAGGTTGGCTGGCGGCAGCTGCAACTCCGTGGCGATTTCCCCCGCCACCATGCCTTCCGTGCCGCGCTTGACCAGCAGCCGGTAGATATCCAGGCGCACGGCAGACGAGAGCGATTCGAAGATGGCCAGGGCGGCAGTCTGTTGCATGATTTGATTTTACAACAAAACTTCAAATGTCACGCGGCAGTCAGATTACGTGGATATTTCCTGCCAACCCCATCCGGCTGTCCAGCCGGCAGGACACGCCGGCCTGGCTAGCTAGAATGCAGTGATCCCCTCGCCCCCTGCGGGCCATTCCCCTACCTGTACCCATCCGCTGCCGGCTCGCGCCAGCGGGCGGCGCAGCCTGCACCAGCATGACAGAGACACCCTCCCAGGCCCCCTCCCCCGCTCCCCGTGCCCACTGGCACACCCTTTCCACCGACCAGACCGGCACCCGGCTCGACAGCAGCACGCAAGGTCTGGACAGCCAGCAGGCCGATCAGCGCCTGCAGCTGTACGGCCCCAACCGCCTCGCCGCCGCCAGAAAGCGCAGCGCACTGCAACGCTTCCTGCTGCAGTTCCACAACATCCTGCTCTACGTGATGATGGGATCGGCCGTGATCACCGCCAGCCTGGGCTACTGGGTCGATACCGGCGTATTGATGGGGGCCGTGCTGATCAACGCCATCATTGGCTACCTGCAGGAAGGCAAGGCAGAAAAGGCGCTGGACGCGATCCGCAACATGCTGTCTCCGCGCTGCATCGTGTTGCGTGACGGCAGCTACCGCGAGCTCGATGCCGACCAGCTGGTACCCGGCGATGTGGTGCTACTGGCCTCCGGCGACCGGGTGCCGGCCGACCTGCGCCTGCTGTCAGTGCACGAGCTGCGCGTGGAAGAAGCCGCGCTCACCGGCGAATCGCTGCCAGTCGACAAGGGCATCGATCCGGTGGCGCACGATGCGCCACTCGGCGACCGCTTCTGCATGGCCTATGCCGGCACGCTGGTGCTCTACGGCCAGGCCACCGGCATGGTGGTCGCCACCGCTGGCCAGACCGAACTGGGCCGCATCAACCAGCTGCTGGGCAGCATGACTGCCCAGACCACGCCGCTGCTGCGCCAGATCGACCGCTTTGGCAAGACACTGGCGATCGGCGTATTGTCGATTTCGGCGCTGACCTTTGCCATGGGCACGCTGTGGCGCGGCCATCCGGCTGCCGACATGTTCATGATGGTGGTGGCGCTCACCGCCTCGGCGATTCCCGAAGGCCTGCCAGCCATCATCACCGTGGCGCTGGCGCTCGGCGTGCAGCGCATGGCGCGGCGCAAGGCCATCGTGCGCCGCTTGCCGGCGGTCGAGGCGCTGGGCGCGGTCAGCGTGATCTGCTCCGACAAGACCGGCACCCTGACGCGCAACGAGATGACGGTGCAGCGCGTGGTCTGCGCCAACCACGAGGTGATCGAGGTCAGCGGCATCGGCTATGCCCCGGTCGGCGAGCTGCTGCTGAACCGCGAGCGCGTGCAGCCAGCGGACTATCCGGCCCTGCAGCTGGCGATACGCGCCAGCGTGCTGTGCAATGATGCCAGCCTGCACCAGGAGGATGGCCAGTGGCTGGTCAGCGGCGACCCGACCGAAGGCGCACTGCTGGCACTGGGCGGCAAGACCGGCTTCACGCAGCTGGCCGCACGCGCCGACTGGCCGCGCATGGATGCCATCCCCTTTGAATCGGAACACCGCTACATGGCCAGCTACCACGAGGACGCCCAGGGCGAACCGTGGATCTTCGTCAAGGGCGCGCCCGAACGCATTCTCGACATGTGCGGCCAGCAGATGCGCCTGGACGGCGGTCTGGAGCCGCTGGACGTGGACAACTGGCGCCGCATGGCTACCGATACCGCCGCCCACGGCCTGCGCCTGCTGGCGCTGGCCGTACGCCGCCAGCGGCCGCGACAGGAGCGCCTGGCACACGCCGATCTGGCCGATGGCGACTTCGTCATGCTGGCGCTGGTCGGCATCATCGATCCGCCGCGCGAGGAAGCGATCCGCGCCGTGGCGCAATGCCACCAGGCCGGCATCCGCGTCAAGATGATCACCGGCGACCATGCCGAAACCGCCCGCGCCATCGGCGCGCAACTGGCGATCGGCATCGGCAAGCCCACGCTCACCGGCAACGAGGTCGCGCTGCTGGACGACCGGGAGCTGCGCCGCGTGGTGCAGGAAGTGGATATCTTTGCGCGCGCCAGCCCGGAGCACAAGCTGCGCCTGGTGCAGGCGCTGCAGGACTGCGGCGAGGTCGTGGCCATGACCGGCGACGGCGTCAACGATGCGCCGGCCCTCAAGCGCGCCGATGTCGGCGTTGCCATGGGCCTGAAAGGCACCGAAGCCGCCAAGGACGCCTCCGACATGGTGCTGGCCGACGACCACTTTGCCACCATTGCCGCTGCCGTGCGCGAAGGCCGCGCCGTCTACGACAACATCCGCAAATTCATCCTGTTCATGCTGCCAACCAATGGTGGCGAGGCGCTGGTGGTCATCGCCGCCATCCTGTTCCAGCTCGCCCTGCCGCTGACACCGGCACAGGTACTGTGGATCAATATGGTGACCTCGAGTGCACTTGGCATGGCACTGGCCTTCGAGCCGGCCGAGCCCGGCATCATGCAGCGGCCACCGCGCCGCGCGCATGAAGCCTTGCTGTCCGGCTTCTTCATCTGGCGCCTGCTGCTGGTCTCGCTGCTGTTCATGCTGTCCACGC
>JAAYCV010000063.1 GCA_012729605.1 Ramlibacter sp.
AAGTTGGTAACGTAGTTGGTCTGGTCGGCTGGCGCGGCATGGTCGGTTCCGTCCTGATGGACCGCATGCAGGCCGAAAATGACTTTGCCCTGATCGAGCCGGTGTTCTTTTCCACCTCCAACGCCGGCGGCGCTGCTCCGGCCATGGCCAAGAACGAAAAGACCCTGAAAGACGCGCACGACATCGAGGAACTGAAGAAGTGCGACATCATCCTGACCTGCCAGGGTGGCGACTACACCAGCGAGGTGTTCCCCAAGCTGCGCGCGGCCGGCTGGAACGGCCACTGGATCGACGCCGCTTCCACGCTGCGCATGGAGCAGGATTCCGTGATCGTGCTGGACCCGGTCAACCTGCCGGTGATCAAGGACGCGCTGGCCAAGGGCGGCAACAACTGGGTGGGCGGCAACTGCACCGTGAGCTGCATGCTGATGGGCGTGGGTGCACTCTACAAGGCCGGTCTGGTCGAGTGGATGAGCACGCAGACCTACCAGGCTGCCAGCGGCGGTGGTGCCCAGCACATGCGCGAACTGCTGACGCAGTACGGCACGCTGAACGCCGAAGTCAAGGCGCTGCTGGACGACCCTAAGTCCGCCATCCTGGAAATCGACCGCATGGTGGTGGCCAAGCAGCGCGCACTGACGGCTGACGAAACCGCCAACTTCGGCGTACCGCTGGGCGGCAGCCTGATCCCGTGGATCGACAAGGACCTGGGCAACGGCCAGTCGCGCGAAGAGTGGAAGGCAATGGCCGAAACCAACAAGATCCTGGGCCTGGGCGATGCCGCGATCCCGGTGGACGGTTACTGCGTGCGCGTGGGCGCCATGCGCTGCCACAGCCAGGCTCTGACCTTCAAGCTGAAGAAAGACGTGCCCACGGCCGATATCGAGGCACTGATCGCTGCCGACAACGACTGGGTGAAGGTGGTGCCGAACACGCGCGAAGCCTCCATGCAGGATCTGACACCGGTGGCCGTGACCGGCACCATGACGATCCCGGTTGGCCGTATCCGCAAGCTGGCCATGGGCCCCGAGTACGTCGGCGCCTTCACCATTGGTGACCAGCTGCTGTGGGGCGCGGCCGAGCCGCTGCGCCGCATGCTGCGCATCCTGCTGGAAGACTGATTGCTGCCAGCCTGAGGCCCAGGGCGCACCTTTTCGGGGGTGCGCCCTTTTTGCTGCGTACAGGCGCTGCCGGGTGCAACAGGATGCAGCCGGCATGCCAGCAGGACAGCGCGCAGTTAGACTATGACTATTGCCAGCCGCCCCTTGCAGGGCCCGGCCTCCTGATGGCTGCGCGCCTGCTGCACGCGGCCTGTTATCGAATTGTGTTCCCCATGCTCCAGACCCTGATGTGCCACGTGCGCCCTTCTTCTGCTTCTGCCCTGCTGCTGACGGCCGCATTGGGCCTGTCTGCCGCACCGGCAGTGCTGGCCCAGACGACTGCCGCTGCCCCTGCCCCGATGGCGGCCAGCAGCGCCAAGGTGATCCAGACCCGCCCCGGCGCCATGGTCAGCCGCATCGCCAGCGCGAATCGCCCAGCCGGTGCCACGCTGGACCAGACCCTGCTGGCGATCCTGCGCGTGAACCCGGATGCCTTCATGGCCGACAACATCAACCTGCTGAAGAAAGGCGCGGCGCTGACCATGCCAACGGCCGAGCAGGCGCTGTCCACGCCGGCGGACGAGGCGCGCGCCATGATCCGCCAGCAGCATGCCGATTATGAAAAGCATGGCTATGGGCTGGTGCAGCTGATGGCAGCGGGTGCTGCGGCCTCAGCGCCGGCGGCAGTTGCAGTACCGGCAGCGCCGATCGCCAGTGCCCCGGCTCAGCCCGAAGAAGCGGCCAGCTCCGGCACCACGGCTGCGGTGGCAGTGCCTGATGCCACGGCTTCAGCCAGCGTGCACGCAGCGTCTGCGGCATCGGCTCCTGCGCTGGTGGCATCGGACATGGCCAGCGCCGCGTCTGCTGCTGCGCCCGCAGCCGTGGCCGAACCGGCCAGCCAGCCGGTAGCAGCCAGCGAACCCTCCCCGGCCCCGGTCAGCGAATCGGCTCCCGCATCCGACAGCCTGCCCTGGTGGGCCTGGACGCTGATCGGCGTGCTGGCGCTGCTGGTGATCGGCTTCCTGCTGCTGTGGCGTGCCGCACAACGCCGTGAAGCCGAGCGCCTGGCGGCCGAAGCGGCGGCCGCAGCCGGCCCGCGTGCCTCGGCCGAGGCGCTGTCGCGTGCGATGGATTTGAGCCAGCCAGACCATGTGCCGGCGCTGGAACAGGAGCTGGTGCCGGAGGCAGCGCCTATCGCTGCCACAGCAGCCGTGGCCGATAGCACCGCCGAACAAGAAGACCTGTCCGGCCTGACGCTGGAGCTTCCGGATGAGGTGGCCCCCCCGGAGGGAGCCGAACCCGCGACATCCGACAACAAGCCGCTGGTCTTCGATTTCAGCAACCTGTCGCTCGATATCGAAGGGCCGGCAGACCTCCAGCCCGGCGAGACCGCGCTGCTGACCAAGCTATCGCTGGCGCGCGAGTTCCTGGCCATCAGCGATCTGGACGGCGCACGCGTGCTGGCGCAGGAAGTGGCCGACAAGACCGACAGCGACAGCCTGAAGGCCGAAGCCGATGCGCTGCTGGCGCGCATTGCCGCCAGCAGCGAGGACTGAGCCATCATGCGGATCGCGCTGGGCGTGAGCTATCTGGGCAGCCGCTATCTGGGATGGCAAAGCCAGCCCTGCGGCAACACGGTGCAGGACAAGCTGGAACTGGCGCTGCAGCGCTTTACTGCTGGCCCGCCGGTGAACACCTTATGCGCCGGTCGTACCGATGCCGGCGTGCACGGGCTGATGCAGGTGGTGCACTTCGATACCGATATCGAGCGCAGCGAGATCTCCTGGATGCGCGGCACCAATACCTATCTGCCCGATGACATCGCGGTGCAGTGGGCGGCCAGCGTACCGGACGGCTTCCATGCACGCGCCAGCGCCATCGCGCGGCGCTATGTCTATGTGCTGCTGGAGTCACCAGTGCGGCCCAGCCTGGAAAGCGGCCGCGTCGGCTGGGTGTTCCGCACGCTGGACCAGGCGGCGATGGAAGATGCTGCGGCGCGCCTGCTGGGCGAGCACGATTTCACGTCCTTCCGCGCCGCCGCCTGTCAGGCGCTGAGCCCGGTGAAGACGGTGCAGCGCATTGCCATCAGCCGGCACGGCGCCTACTGGCGCTTCGAATTCCAGGCCAATGCCTTTCTGCACCACATGATCCGCAACATCATGGGCTGCCTGC
>JAAYCV010000064.1 GCA_012729605.1 Ramlibacter sp.
GCCGCCAGCGGCCAGCTCGCACTGCGCCTGCCCGGTGGCAGCGCCCAGCTGCAGGGCACGCTGTCCGAGGCCAGCGGCCAGGGCACGGTCCAGGCACGCGTACAGCGGCTGGACCAAACGCTGGCCTGGCTACGCCAGCTGCCCGGCATGGGCTCGCTGGGCGCCGGCCAGGCGATCGGCGGCGCGGCCACGCTGGACGCACGCTGGAACGGCGGCTGGGGCAACCAGGGCCGCAACATGCGCCTGGACGGCACGCTGGAAGCCCCGTCGATCACGCTGCGCTCCAGCGGCCAGACGGCGGCACAGCAGATGCACATCCTGGGCACGCGCCTGACCGTGCAGGGCACGCTGGCGCAGGCCCAGGTCAGCGGCCGCACCCGCATCGAGCAGCAGATGCGCCGCATGCAACTGGCCCTGAGCGGCACCGCCGGCAAGCAGGCGCAGGGCTGGCAGGCACGCCTGCAGGCGACCGAGCTGAACGTGACTGACCAGCTGCAGAACAAGCAATGGCAGGCGCAACTGGCCAGCCCGACGCAGATCCAGATCACCCAGGGCAACGGCACGTTGCAGGTGCAGACCAGTGCCATCACCATCAACCTGAGCGGTGCCTCGGTCGCGGGCCAGGCGCAGATCCTGGCGGAACCGATCCGCTTCGTGCAGCGCGCCGGCGGCTACACCCTATACAGCAAGGGCCGCCTGAGCGACATCCCGCTGAGCTGGCTCGATGCGCTCGCCAGCAGCTCAATCAGCGGGGCCGGTTTCAGCGGCGACATGGCCATGGCCGGCAACTGGGATGTGGAACTGGGCAACGCCATGCGCGTGCGTGCCACGCTGGCACGCAGCCGCGGCGACCTGGAGATGCTGGTCGATGGCCGCACGCTGCGCACCGGCGTGCGCGATGCGCGACTCGAGATCGAAGGCAGCGGCGGCCATCTGCAAACCCGCCTGTTGTGGGACAGCAGCCAGGCCGGCAGCGCCAACGCACAGATCAGCACGCGCCTGAGCCGCAGCGGTGGCGGCTGGACGCTGTCACCGGCGGCCCCGATCCAGGGCACGCTGCGCGCCGACATACCGCGCGTGGGCGTGTGGAGCATGTTTGCGCCGCCGGGCTGGCGCATACGCGGCACGCTGCAGGCCGATCTGGCGGTGGGCGGCAATCTGCGCCGCCCGCTGATCAACGGCACGATCGCCGCGCGTGAGCTTGGCGTGCGCTCGGTGGTGGACGGCATCGAGTTTGACCATGGCCGCATGCAGCTGCGGCTAGCCGGTGAGCGCATGGTGATCGAGGAGCTGACGCTGCAAGGCCCGGCCGTGAACCGCCAGCCGGGCGGCAGCGCCCGCGTCACCGGCACGGTGGACTGGAGCGGTGCCAGCAGCGGCCGTCCGCTGCTGCAGGCGGTGCGCATGTCGCTGCGCACCGAGCTGCAGGGCCTGCAACTGTCCTCCATGCCGGAGCGCCAGATCACGCTGTCCGGCATGGTCACCACCACGCTGGCCGACATGCGCCTGACCGCCCGCGGCGAGCTGAAAGTGGATCGTGCCCTGATCGAGATTCCGAGCGACAGCACGCCACAGCTGGACAGCGACGTGGTCGTACTGCCGAGCAAGAAGCACCCCAAGGCCACGCTGGCGATGCGCAAGCCGAACGCCGAAGCGCAGGCGATCGCCAATGACCCCAAGGTCAAGGCGGCCACGGCGCGCACCAACAGCAGCATTACCCCCGACATCCAGATCAAGGTCAGCATGGGTGATGATCTGCGCGTGCGCGGCTTTGGCCTGAACACGCGCCTGCGCGGCCAGCTGGAGGTGCAGAACGGCCCGACGCTGCAATCGCTGCCGCTGCTGGTCGGCACCATCCGCACCGATCGCGGCACCTACCGTGCCTACGGCCAGGAGCTGGACATCGAACGCGGCACCATGCGCTTTACCGGCCGCGCCGACAACCCACTGCTCGACATCATGGCGATCCGCCCGAACCTGGGTGACCTGCGCGTGGGCGTGCATATCCGTGGCACGGCGCAGCGCCCGCTGGTGCAGCTGTTCTCCGATCCGGCCATGCCCGATTCGGAAAAGCTCTCCTGGCTGGTGCTGGGGCGCAGTGCGGCCAGCGCCTCCGACACCGCCCTGCTGCAGCAGGCCGCGATGGCGCTGCTGGCTGGCAGCGGCCCCGGCATCACCGGCCAGCTGGCCGATGCGCTGGGCCTGGATTCGCTGTCCTTTGCCGGTGACGGCCTGGAGAACTCCAGCGTGATGCTGGGCAAGCGCTTCTCGCGCAACTTCTATGTCGCCTACGAGCACGGCATCAACTCGGCCATGGGAACGCTGTACTTCTTCTACGACATCAACCGTCGCCTGAAGCTGCGCGGCGAAACCGGCGCCGAAAGCGCGATCGACCTGATCTATACGATGAGTTTTGATTGAGCGGCTGCACGCCGGCCGCCCATCAGCGCTGCGACCGCCTCAGTCGCGGCTGTCGCTGTCGCGCGCGTGCTGCACCAGCAGGTCCAGCAAGGCGTCAAACTGGGCCTGCTGTTCGGCATCCAGACAGTCAACGATCTGCTGGTTGCGCTCGTCAATCACGTGCATCAGGTTGTCCCAGATCGTCTCGCCCTGTTCGGTCAGTGTCAGGTCCACGCCACGCGCATCGCTGGCATTCACCACCTTGTTGACCAGGCCCTGATCCACCAGCGATTGCACCGCGCGGCTGGCCTGGCCCTTGTTGACATTGGCCATGTGCGCCACTTCATTGAGTGACAACGGGCTGAAGGAACCAATCGCAGCCAGGCAGCGCCCTTCTCCCAGGGGCAATCCGGTGCCATCGAGATAGGCCTGCTGCGTGGCCCGATCGGTCAGTTTGGACAGGGTATGCAGCCGGTGGGTATAGGAGCGATCGAGTGGGTACTTCACGGCAAAAGGCCTAGGGAAACGGGCTCCGCAATCACGCAGCCTTCCCGCCCCATTGTATCTGAGGGTTTAACACGATTATGTTGCGCACACAACGGGCGCTTTCCCTAGTGCGCATCAGGCATGCAGACTCTAGAATTCGTTGCTCTGGCAACTAAATCACCATTCAAGCCAGAACCTGCTGCTGACTGCCCAGCCCGCAACCGCATCAGCTGGCAATCCTGACCCCCGATTCCTTCTGCAGGAGACACACCATGCATACCCCCACCACGGAAGCCCGCCCTTCCATCTACTACACCTACGAGGTGTTCCAGCCCTGGCTTGCCAGCCAGCACCCGAAGCAGGAGCGCAAGCCGGTCGTGATCGCCGGCTCCGGCCCGGCCGGCATGGTGACGGCGCTGGAACTGGCGCGTCACGGCGTGCCCTCGGTGGTCGTCACTTCCGAGTTACAGTTCTCGCAGGGCAGCCGCGCCATCGTGTTCACGCGCCGCTCGATGGAAATCCTGCAGCAGGTTGGCGTGGCTGACCGCATGACCGAAGGCGGCCTGCCTTGGCTGTACGGCAACTCCTACTACCGTGGCCAGCGCGTGTTCCGCATGGAAAGCGTGCAGGATCCGGATGACCGTTTCTACCCGATGATCAACGTGCAGCAGCAGTACATGGAAGAGTATCTGCACGATGCCTGCAAGGCGAATCCGCTGATCGATTTCCGCTGGGGCAACAAGGTCGCGGCCGTGGCGCAACAGGACGGCTACGTCGACATCACCATCGACACGCCCGAAGGCGAGTACCAGCTCGAAGCCGACTGGCTGGTCGATGCCACTGGCGGCCGTTCCAGCATCCGTGACAACATGGGCCTGTGGATGGAAGGCTCCTCCTACGAGGGCTTCTTCGTCATCGCCGACATCAAGATCGACCTGCCGCTGCCGACCGAGCGCCTGGCCTTCTTCGACCCCGAATGGAACCCGGGCAACACGATCCTGATGCACCGCGAACCGCACGGCATCTGGCGCCTGGACTACCAGCTGCCCCCGGGCGAAACGCCCGAGCAGGCACTGCATGTCGATTCCCTGACCGAGCGCATCAACGCCCAGCTGGCCATGATCGGCCATGCCGGCGTGTCGTGGGAAATGGACTGGTGCTCGGTCTACTCCGCACGCACGCTGACGCTGGCCGACTATGTGCACGGCAACGTCATCTTCACCGGCGATGCTGCCCACCTGCTGCCGATCTTCGGCGTGCGCGGCGCCAACACCGGCTTCCAGGACGCGCAATCGCTGGGCTGGCACCTGGCCCACGTGGTCAAGGGCCTGTCCAGCCAGCAGCTGCTGGCCAACTACAGCGCCGAGCGCGTCGGCGCCGCACGCGAGATCATCGACGAAGCCGGCAAGAGCACGCGCTTCATGACGCCGCCGAGCCGTGGCTTCCGCCTGCTGCGTGACGCCGTGCTGTCGATGTCGCTGACAGTCGATTTCGTGCGTCCGCTGTACCACTGGCGTACCTCTCGCCCGCACGAGTACACGCACTCCATGCTCAACAGCGTGGGCGATGACAACGCACTGTTCAAGGCCGGCCCGGCACATGGCGCGCCGCCGACCAACATCCGTCTGGCACCGAACGACTTCCTGCTCGACCATCTGGGCGGCGGCTTTGACCTGATCTACTTCACCACCGCCAGCGCGATTCCGGAATCGCTGCAGCAGGTCGTGGCCGCTTTCCGCGCCCGCGGTGCCCAGCTGCGCGTGATCGCCGTCGGCGCTGCCGAGCCGGTCGCCGGTGCCGACCTGACATTGGCCGATGCCGATGGCCACTTCCGCCAGCGCTACGGCGTGCGCGCCGATGGTGGCGCTTACCTGCTGCGCCCGGACCAGCACGTGTGCGCGCGCTGGGTCACGCTGGACGCCGTCCGTCTGCAAGCCGCCCTCGATACCGCCCTGCCCCAGTAAGGAGAGATTTCCATGACAACGCAACAACAAGCCCTCACCATCGGCGGTCTGGAGACCGTCTACGATCAACTGGCCCAGGCCATCGACCAGGCCGGCGAAGACAAGACCGAGCTGTTCCTGGTCAAGCTGGCACTGCTGAACGCCAACGCGCTGGCGGATCCGGAACTGTTCGGCCGCCATATCGCCTCCGCCCTGCAGGACCTGTAAGTCCTGCCAGATTCCCGCCTGAGCGGGTCGCCCGGCGCGATCCGCCCAGTGGCATGCTGTACGTCTCACAAGGAACCACCATGTACACCCTGAACGAAACCCATGATCCGGCGCTGCGCAGCTGGGTCGCCAGCGCCAACGATGCCGGCGCCGATTTCACCATCCAGAACCTGCCGTTTGCCGCCTTCCGCCGCAAGGGCAGCGCCGAAGCCTTCCGGGGCGGTGTCGCCATCGGTGACCAGATCGTTGATCTGGCTGCGGTAGCGCAAGCTGGCCTCTTCAGCGGCGCCGCCGCCGAAGCCGCCCAGGCCGGTGCCGAGGAGCGCCTGAACACGCTGATGGGCCTGGGCCAGCCGGCCTGGTCGGCGCTGCGTCTGGCGCTGTCGCGCGGCCTGCGCGCAGGCTCCGAGCAGCAGTCTGCCCTGCAGGCCTGCCTGGTGCCACAACAGGACGCCGAATACAGCGTGCCGGCGCGCATCGGCGACTACACCGACTTCTACACCTCGGTCTACCACGCCACCAATATCGGCGCGCAGTTCCGCCCGGACAACCCGCTGCTGCCCAACTACAAGTGGATCCCGATCGGCTACCACGGCCGCGCTTCCAGCGTGAACGTCTCCGGCACCGATTTCCGCCGTCCACAAGGCCAGACGCGCCCGTCCGAGGGCAGCAGCACGCCCAACTTCGGTGCCAGCCAGCGCCTGGACATCGAGCTGGAACTGGGCATCTTCATCGGCTGCGGCAACGCCCAGGGCGAACCGATCGCCATGGCCGATGCCACGCAACACGTGTTTGGCCTGTGCCTGCTGAACGACTGGTCGGCGCGCGACATCCAGCCCTGGGAATACCAGCCGCTCGGCCCCTTCCTGTCGAAGAACTTCGCCACCACGATCTCCCCGTGGGTCGTGACGATGGAGGCGCTGGCACCCTACCGCACCGCCTTTACCCGGCCCGAAGCTGATCCGCAACCGCTGCCCTACCTGGACACGCCGACGCTGTGGACGCAGGGCGCGGTGGACGTGCAACTGGAAGTGCTGGTGCAGACGCAACAGATGCGTGATGCCGGCCAGGCGCCGGAATCGCTGATCACCACCAACTACCGCCACGCCTACTGGACGATCGAGCAGATGGTGACGCACCACACCGTCAACGGCTGCAACCTGCAGCCGGGCGACCTGTTCGGCAGCGGCACCCTGTCCGGTCCGACGCTGGACCAGGCCGGCGCGCTGATCGAGCTGACCACCGGCGGCAAGAACCCGGTCACGCTGGCCAACGGCGAAAGCCGCACCTGGCTGCTGGACGGCGACAGCATCGTGCTGCGCGGATGGTGCCAGAAGGATGGCGCGGCCCGCATCGGCTTCGGCGAGTGCGAAGCCACCATCCTGCCGGCACGCCAGGGCTGATTCCCGCGCCTCGGCTACAATAAGCGGCTGGCCTGCGCACGTGGGCTGGCCGCTTTTTGTCCTGCGGCAGCGCTGCTGCAGGACGGTGCTCTCCGTAGTTCAATGGATAGAACGGGGCCCTCCTAAGGCTCAGATGCAGGTTCGATTCCTGCCGGGGAGGCCAGTTAGACCTATGTGAAAAGCCGCTTTCCTGCTGGAGAAGCGGCTTTTTATTGTCTGGATGGATCCAGTTCAGCTACAGTTCACGCACACATCGCATCACAGTCCTCGATCGTGCTCTCCCAGCCCGCACGCGATTCCTGCACGACGATCTTCTGCTGCATCAGCCGCTCCACCTGGCTGGCGCGTTCCATGGCCTTTCGGATCGGTACATTACCCTCGGCATGCGCGGCGTACAGCAAGCGCATCAGCTTGTCTGCCCAGCGTGGCACCTTGCCGGTCTTTTCCCAGCGCGCCACGGTCTGAACATCTACGCCGAGTTGCGTCGCCAGTGCAGACTGCGAAACCAGCATGCCGGCACTGCGGATATAGCGGAACTCCACGCCTGTCAGATGGCCGGTCTTGCGCGTCAGGGCCAGACAGATGGCGCGCGTCAGACCTTCCTGATCACGAATCGACACGGCTTCGCCATGGCGCGTCTGACGCACCTCGTATCCATTGGCCAGCCAGACATTGCGCAGGCCACCGTCCTTGTACTGCAGCATGGCTACTCCTTCGTAATGTCAATCACGGTCACGACGATCAGGTCAGGCTCAGGATATTCCACATGCACCACCACCGCGACATTCATGCCAGCCACGTAGCGGCCCATGCGACAGTTCAGTCCTCCATGGCGGATATCCGGCTCCGGCGGCATCGCTATCTTTCCTTTCAGCAAGACATCAAACACCATGGGCCGGTTGATCTTTCGCCCCCGCATGCGTACTTCGGCATGCCGTGTGATCAGCACGTTTGAACTGTCAGCAGCCATCTTCCGGATGTGCTTCTCAAGCTGATGAATGCTGGGTTGGCGCACGTGATCTATCTATCAAAATGATAGGTCATCATACCGCAGGGCCAATGCTGCAGCAACCTCTGTTTGTCCCCCTCATCAGACAGATGGCCGCCACCGCAACATCCGCAACCCGTTAAACACCACCAGCAGCGCCGCCCCCACATCGGCAAACACCGCCATCCACATGCTGGCGTTGCCAAACACCGCCAGCAGCAGGAACACCGCCTTGATGCCCAGCGCCAGGCTGATGTTCTGCCAGAGCACGCCATGGGCGCGGCGTGACAGGCGGATGGTTTCGGGGACGCGGCGCAGGTCGTCGTTCATGATGACGACATCAGCTGCTTCGGTGGCGGTGTGGGTGCCGGCCTGGCCCATGGCAAAGCCAACCTGTGCCGCAGCCAGGGCCGGCGCATCGTTAATGCCGTCACCGACCATGCCGATCGCCTGCCGCGGCTGCGCCGCCATGGCCTGGATGGCTTCCAGTTTTTGCTGCGGCAACAGGCCGGCCTGCACCTCGCTGATGCCGGCTTCGGCGGCAATCGCCTGCGCCGTGGCCGGGTTGTCACCGGTCAGCATCACCGGGGTGATGCCGAGGGCGCGCAGTTCCCGGATCGCCTGCTGCGAGCTGGGCTTGATCGCATCGGCCACGGCAAACAGGCCGAGCACGCCCTGCGCATCGGCCAGCAGGCTGATGCTGCGACCCTGCCGCTCGTGCACGGCCAGGCGTTCGGCCAGCGCCGGCGTCAGCTGGCCACGCTCCTCGATCCAGCGGCGGTTGCCCAGTACCAGCGCCTGTCCGGCGATGCTGCCCAGCGTGCCACGGCCGGCTTCGGCGGCAAACGCCTCCACCTCGGGCAAGCTGGTGGACACGGCCAGTCCCTGCACGATGGCTTTCGACACCGGATGGTCGGAGCGCGCCGCCATGGCAGCCGCCAGTTGCCAGATCTGATCGGCTGCGATATCGGCACGCAGGCTTTCCTGCGCCACCAGCCGCGGCTTGCCTTCGGTGATGGTGCCGGTCTTGTCCAGCGCCATCTGCGTGATCTTGCGCGCTTCTTCCAGGTAGGCACCACCCTTGATCAGGATGCCGCGCCTTGCCGCTGCCGCCAGGCCACTCACCACCGTCACCGGCGTGGAAATCACCAGCGCACACGGGCAGGCAATCACCAGCAGCACCAGCGCCTTGTACAGGCCGGTCAGCCAGCTCCAGCCGCCCAGCCAGGGGCCGAGAATCGCCACCAGGATCGCGATGATGAACACGGCCGGCGTGTAGACCGCGGCAAAGCGATCAACAAAGCGCTGGGTTGGCGCACGCGAACCCTGTGCCTCTTCCACGGCGTGGATGATGCGCGCCAATACGGTATCGGTGGCCGGCGCGGTGACTTCGAATTCCAGCGCGCCGTGCTGGTTGATGGTGCCGGCAAAGACCTCGTCGCCCGGGCCTTTTTCCACCGGCACGCTTTCGCCCGTCACCGGTGCCTGATCGATGGCGCTGTGGCCGGCCTGCACGCGGCCGTCCAGTGCCAGCCGCTCGCCCGGCTTCACGCGCACGATGGCACCCACGCGGATCGCTGCCGCCGGCTGGCTGAGCCAGCTGCCATCCGGCTGGCGCACCTCGGCCACCGAGGGCGCCAATTCGAGCAGGCTCTTGATCGCGTTGCGCGCCCGGTCTACCGCACGCACCTCGATCAGCTCGGCCATCGCATACAGCGCCATCACCATCGCGGCTTCCGCCCACTGGCCGATCAGGAAGGCGCCGGTCACGGCCACCGTCATCAACGCCGTGATGTTGAGCTGGCCACGCAGCAGCGATGCCAGCCCCTTGCGGTAGACGGCAAAGCCGGACAGCGCAATCGCCAGCGCCGCCACGGCCATGCTGGCGATCTCCCAGGTCAGCGTCTCCGGCGCGAAGAAGTGGATCAGCTCGGCGCCCAGGGCCAGCACCAGCGCCGCGCCCAGCTTGACCATCTCGCGCTGCTGGCGCTGCTGCGTGTGCTCAGCCGGGATAGCCTGGCTCAGACGCTCGGTCTTCAGCCCCGCCGCCTGGATCGCCTGCTCGATTCCGTCCCAGGCGCTTTCTGCGGCCTGCACCGTCACCGTGCGTGCCGACAGGTCAAAACGCAGGCTGCCTACCGCCATGCCATCGAGCGCGCGGCGGATCATCGCTTCCTCGCTCGGGCAATCCATGTCCGGTACACGCAGCAGGAGACCGCCTTGCGCCACGCGCTCGGTCTTCAGGCCGGCGGCTTCGATCGCCTGCACGATGGCCGCATGGGCACTGTCATCGGCCTGCAACGTCAGCGTGCGCCCGCCCAGGTCAAAGCGCATACTGCCCACCGCCATGCCCTCAAGCGCACGGCGGATCATCGCTTCCTCGCTCGGGCAATCCATATCGGGAATGCGCAGCTGCAAGGTGCTGGCTGCACTGCCCAGCGGCATCGGGCTTGCGCAGGCGCTGCTACCGCAGCTGCTGTCAGGCGCCTCTTGCGGGATGCAGCCGCCACAGCAGTCACTTCCGGACTGCGCTGGCACCTCAGGAGTGGCATCGCAGCAGCTGTCCTTGTCAGCCGAAGCCGCCGGACCGCAGCAGCCACTTGCTGCCTTCACCGGCGCTTGCGGCACCGATGCTGAACAGCCACAGCCGTGGCTCTGGCCGTCTTCAACAACATCATGGGAATGGGAATCGTGCTTCATGTCTGTCATGATGAACCCTGAAGTCACTACAAGGTCAAACCCCTGTGATCATCAGGGTTGTCATACCGGCCCTGGCGTCTGGCATGATCGTTGCGATTCCGTTTCAGGAGACCCCATGCCCCGCAGTTCCCGGCCCGCTTCCACCCTGCCCGATTGGCTTATTCTCGTGCTCGGCGCGATGGCGCTGGCGCTGGCCATGGGCATTGGGCGATTCGCCTTTACCCCGCTGATGCCGCTGATGCTCCGCGACGGCACCCTGACTGCCGCCCAGGGAGCGGAATGGGCCACGCTCAACTATGTCGGCTACCTGTTGGGCGCGCTGACGGCGGCCTGGTTTTCGGCGCAGCCCTTGCGCGGCCTGCGGCTGGCGCTGTATGGCGTGGCGGCTACCACGCTGGCGGTAGCCTGGGTCGGTGACGGCCTGCCAGTCTGGTCTGGCGCGCTGCTGCGCACCGTGGCTGGCGTGTTCAGCGCCTGGGCGCTGGTCTGCACCAGCAGCTGGTGCCTGGGTGAAATGGCGCGACGGCACCTGTCGCACCGCGGTGCCTGGATTTATGTCGGCGTCGGCAAGGGCATTGCACTGGCCGGCGTGGTCGCCTGGATCGGCGGCCACCAGAGCGCGCAGGCGCTGTGGCTGGAGTTTGGCGTGGTGACGCTGATCGGAGCGTTGCTGCTGCATGTGCTGGCCCAACCCGGTCCTGCGACAGCCGCTGCCAGCAGCACGCCGGCCGGCCAGCAGCCAGACGCGCCTCCCAGGACGCTGGGCCTGATCGTCTGCTACGGCATTTTCGGCTTTGGCTACATCATGCCGGCCACCTTTCTGCCCACCCTGGCGCGCCAGCAGATCAGCGATCCCATGGTATTCGGCCTGACCTGGCCGCTATTCGGGGCGGCTGCCGCCGTCTCGGTGGCGGCAGCCGCGCTGTGGATGTCCAACTGGAGCCGGCATCGCCTGTGGGCAGTGGCGCAGGGCATCATGGCAATCGGCACGCTGATGCCGCTGCTGAACCCGGCGCTGTGGTCGCTGGCGCTATCGGCGGTGCTGGTGGGTGGCACCTTCCTGCTCACCACCATGGGCGGCCTGCAGCTGGCGCGCGCCTACGCGCCCGACAATCCGACGCCGCTGCTGGCGCGCATGACGGTGGCCTTTGCCGCCGGCCAGATCCTCGGCCCCTTGCTGGTACGCGCGATTGGCGACCAGCGCTGGCTCGGCTGGGACGC
>JAAYCV010000065.1 GCA_012729605.1 Ramlibacter sp.
CACTGTCAAAGTCACGCTTGCCGGTGATGTTGTTGTTCAGGATCTGGACATCATTGGCCTTCTCGATCCACAGGCCGAACAGGTTGTAGCTCAGGAAGCTGTTCTTGACGATGACGCGATGCGCACCCGGCTGGATGTAGATGCCGGCGTTCTGCTCACGCAGGCTGCCGCCGGAATCGGACACGATCAGGCCGTCGATCACCACATCGGGCGCGACCACGCGGATCGTGTCGCCCTTGTCGCCGCCACTGATGGTGGGGCGATCCAGGCCGCGCAGCGTCAGCGGCTTCTCGATGCGCAGGTTTTCTACATAGAGCCCGCGCTGTACCTCGATCGTGTCACCCGCCGCGGCCTGCTCGATGGCGGCCTGGATGCTGTGTCCGGGTTGTACCGTCCAGGTGGTCACGGCTTCGGCTTTCAGGACCGGCAGGGCCAGCAAGGCCGCCAGCCAGATCTGCCGACATGAAGAAATACATCCGCCTGGACGGCGCTTGAAACCCAGCATGCCCAACCCTTTACGCAATCACCATCCAGCCGGCGCGGGACAGCAGCCAGAACAGCGCGGCTCCGATCAGCAGGTTCTTGAATCCGACATAGCTGAGCATGTCCATCACGTTGGCACGGCGGTAGACCTTGCCCCACCAGACGCCATCCTTGACATAGCGCTTGCCCTGCAGGCGGATCAGCACTTCAAACACGCTCCAGCCCAGCCACCAGCCGATCACCATGATAGGTGATGCACTGCCCTGGGCTGCCAATATCCACACCAGGGTGGCGGCCAGTGCCAGCGCAATGCCGGCCGACTGCAGCAGGCGACCCGTACTCCAGCCTTCACGGCTGAACGGCCACAGGTGATCCCAGATCTCGGCCCAGACTCGCTGCAGGCCGGTAGCGGCGGCCACCGGCGGCACCGCCACGTCGGTCGGCAGACGCGGGTCGGGCTTCTTGGCCAGCAGCGCAGCCGCATGCTGGTATTGGCGATCCTGCTCGATCGGCACGATCGGGATGAAGTAGCCATCGCGGCCAATCGCCGTCAGCGGCTTGCCGTCACGCTCACGCTGCTTGCGCTCCTTGGACAGCGGCGGGCAGGTGTGGTCGTCCGTATACAGGATCATGCAATCCAGGCAGTGCAGGCATTCGCGGTGGTCGATGCGGCCATCGGCGTCAATCGCCTGGGCACCACAGCCCTTGGCACAGGCCTTGCAGCTGTTGCAGTCGGCCTTGCGCTTCAGGCCAAACCGGCGGAAGGTACTCGGCATGGCCAGCGAGGCCCCCAGCGGACAGACGTACTTGCAATAAGGACGCTCGATGAAGATCGAGATACCGAAGATCACGGCGACAAAGGTCACATACGGCCAGCTGCGGTTGGTCAGGCCGACCAGGAAGGTGGTCTTGAACGGCTCCACTTCGGCCAGGATCTCGGCCAGGCCCATGGAGAACAGCGACACCAGCACCAGGCCGAAGAACACCGCGTACTTGATCCACTTGAGGCGGTCATGCCAGACCTGCGGCAGCTGGAACTGGTAGCGCTTCAGGCCGACGGCACCGGCCACCTTGTGGATGATCTCCTGGATCGAACCGAACGGGCAGGTCCAGCCGCAGAACAGGCCGCGGCCAAACACGAAGATCGTGATGAAGATGAAGACCCAGAACAGGAAGATGAACGGGTCGCTCAGGAACAGCGTCCACTCCCAGCGGAACAGCAGCGCGTGCAGCCAGGTCAGCACCTGCGTGATCGAGGGCTGGGCCATCATGATGAAGCCGACCCAGACCACGAAAATGCCCCAGAAACTGTACTTGAAGATGTTGACCGGCCACTTGTTCTTGTGGCTGGACAGGCGCGTCAGGCGGTCACGCACGGCGTAGACCACCGTCACGGCCACCAGCAATAGCGCAAACAGGCTGATTTCGAGTGCGCGCGACTTCCAGATCTTGACCCAGGTCGCTTCCGGCTTGACGATCTTCGGGTGGCCGCCTTCCAGATAGGCTGCGGGCAACCAGTAATCGGTGGCAAAGCTGATGAAATCCTTGGTGCCCTTGGCCTGGTCCACGTGGTTGCCCAGGAAGCTGAAGGTCCACGGATAGGCGGCCGAGAAGGCATTCGAGCGGATCAGGAAAATGCCGGATTCGGTAAAGCGCGGCGCATTGGCGGCCTGGATGCCATACAGGTTCAGCGCATCGCTGTCGCGGAAAGAGAAGCTGTCACCGTCCTGGTGCACCAGGATACGGTCATAGATGCCACCGCGCACAAAGCCGGAGCCCTTGAACGATTCACGGCCGGCCGTGCGGATCACGAAAATCGCGTTTTCCCCTTCCTTGAGCTGGCCCATCAGGTTGCGCCAGCTGGTCTCGCCCAGAATCGCCGGACCCAGCACCGGGGAGTTGAGCGCACCAAACCACAGTTCAATATACGGATCCCTGGATTTTTCCAGGCCGACCTGGTCGGTACGCACGACCACCTTCTTCACGGCGCCCTGCTTGACCAGCGTATCCCAGTCGAGTGCCGCCTGGCCGGCTGCCGGTTGTGCATAGACCACCGGCTGGCGCACCTTGGGCGCAATGATGCCGACCTGGCGCGCCACGGCAGCCCCGGACGTCATCATCACCTGGTTCTGGGCAATCACCGTCACGGTGGCGCCCGAAATCGCGTCCAGCCCGATCACGTCGTCGTCAGGACGGGACTTGCCGACTTCCAGCTTGTCGGTCACCATGCGGCCGATGTACTGGTCGTTGAACTTCAGCAGTTCGGACTCGGGAATACCCAGCAGCAGGATCGGCTCGGAGTGCTAGAGGATCTTGACGCCGACAAACTTGCCGGTCAGATCCATGCCGATCAGCGTCACCACCGGCTTGCCGGAGTACGCCGGGATATCGGTGATGTCGGTCGACAGCATGACGTAGCCCATGGGTTTCTGGTTGGCGTCAAGCGCTTCTACATACGGCGGCTGGCCCTTCTTTTCCGAGAAGGACACGGCGCCAGGGAATACGTCCTTGCATGGCAGCAGCGCACACATGTCGGCGGCCGTTGCCAGATTGGCCGGCAATTCCGCCTCGTACGCCTGTGACCCGCCGGCACCGGCCCCCAGGGGGGCGGCTTGCGCCACGGCCATGCCCAGGGTCACACCCAATGCCAGCCCCAGTTTCCGGACAAACTTCATCCAACTCATGCTGCTGCTCCTGCTTATCCATGCAAACAGGGCCGAACCTGCTGCCAAGCCCGGCCCCGTCATCTACTCCCGCTCTCAGGCTTCGACGATCATGCGGCCACGCATCTCGAGGTGCAGCGCATGACAGAAGTTCGTGCAGTAGTACCAGAACACGCCCGGCTTGTCGATCTTGAAGGTGACCGACTTCGTCTCCAGCGGGTTGACCAGGAACTGCACGTTGTACTCCGGAATGGCGAAGCCGTGCGTCAGGTCCTCGACCTTGTCCAGGTTGGTCAGGATCAGCGTCACTTCGTCACCCACCTTGACCGTGAACTCGATCGGCATGTAGGTCGGCGCAATCGAAGCCATGCGCACCGTGACCTTCTTGCCTTCGCGCGTCACGCCGGCGTCCTTCGGATCCTTCAGCGCAAGCGGATGGTCATCCAGCGCGTAGACCTGCTTGGTCTGCAGCCATTCGCGCTTGAAGATCACGAAGTCGTGCGGCTCGGGGCGAACGGCGTTGTCGTGCGCCAGGATCATCTCGTCGCCAGAAATGTCGACAAGCTGGTCGTTTTCCGGGTGCATCGGGCCCACCGGCAGGAAACGGTCCTTGGAGAACTTGTTGCCCACGGCCATCCAGATGCCATCGGCGGCAATCGTTTCGGCGTTGGTGGCGTTGATGTGGCCCGGCTGGTACATCACGTCCAGCTTGTGGACGACCGGGTTGATGGCCTTGTCGCCGGCATACTTCTTGATCGCCTGGTCGATGTTCCACTTCACCACCTGGCTGTCCAGGAACAGCGTGGTGTAGGCGTTGCCACGACCGTCAAAGGTGGTGTGCAGCGGGCCCAGGCCGATTTCCGGCTCGCCGATGATGGACTTGTCCGGATCGTCCAACTTGCCGTCGAACCAGTCCAGCACTTTTTGCAGCTCGATGATGGTAGCCGTGGGAGACAGCTTGCCAGAGCAGATGAAGTACTTGCCGTCCGGCGTGGCGTTCACGCCGTGCGGGTTCTTCGGCACCGACACGCGCACCGACAGGGCGGTCGCGGGATCCTTGTTGGCTTCGACCGTACAGTCGACCACCGGCACCTTGGAATCGCCAATGGTGGTGAACTTGCCATCCTTCACGGCCTGCTCGATGCGGGCAATGTTGAAGAACAGGCAGGCATCGCGCTCGGCCGACATCATTTCGGGATAGAGCACGCCGTTTTCGGTGTTGTACTGGTTGCTGGCGGCCAGCTTGCCGTCAAACGAAGTGGCAATCAGGTCACAGTTGCCATCAATCCGGGCCTGCCAACGCACATCCATGGTTTCTGCGTCCACGCAGGTAAACAGGCAGTGGTGCTTGGTGTTGTCAGTCATGTCCGCGCCCTTGTTGGGCATGGGTACATGGAACTCCTGGCCGCAGAACACGCGCGTGGTGTAGTTGATGGCCGGATCGACCGGGTCACGCTTGTCCGGGAAAATGCCGTGGAAGCCCTGGATATTGGGGATCTTGGTAATCTTGTCGCAGATCATGTAATCCAGACGGAAACGCGCCAGACGGGCGTTGATCTTGTCATTGACCCAGGCGTACTTGCCGTCGTAAATGCCGTCCTTGTAGGAGGCGTGGATGTGGTGGGTATCGGCCACCGTATATTCCAGCGAACCATCGGGGCGGGTGCCCATGATTTCCTTGGATTCGTTGGTCTGGCCCCAGCCAATCAGTGCGTCCGGCACGAAGCAGGGAATACGCAGCAGTTCGCGGCCGGAAGGAATACCCAGGATACGGGCATCACCGGTATGGCCGCTGCTCCACAGGCCGTAATGGGTATCCAGTTCGCCCGGCTTGACCTCTACCGAGCCGGCACCCCACCTTGTGCGCCGCACCCTTGCCTGCACCGGCGCCGGAAGCACCGCTGGCGGCACCTGCACCACTGGCACCTTCGTCCTTGCAGGCGACGACGCCAACGCTGGCCACACCGGCCACGCCGAGTGCTGCAGCAGAATTGAGGAATCGGCGGCGTCCAATCACGCCCGGCTCCTCGACTGTCTTCTTGGTGGTTTCGCTCATAATATCACCCCTTTTGTAACATTACACGATTTGATCTAAATCAAAGATATCCGGGTAATCTATCGGATAACAGCGCCAGCCTATCACCAGCCCCTCTATTTGTAAATCCTTGTTTCATAACCATTCGGCAAAATATCCTTTTGATTCAATAACCTTTTCATTGAATAACCCTTCAATCCATCGCACTTTGCTGGCATTTGCCAATATCCATGCTTTACATGCAAGCATGGATATTGCGCAGGAACCCCGCTTTTTGCACTAAAGTAAAAGGATTAATCGGCAACCGGACTGCAGACCGCTTGCGGCAACCCGCCGATAGCGTGCGCAGACGGCGCTTGCCAGAAAGAGGATTCCATGCCACATCACCTTCCGAGCCTTCCCCGTCGTCAGCTGCTGGCAGCAGGCAGCCTGCTGGCCCTGGCACCCCTGCCCGTCTGGAGCAACACGCTCAAGCCCTACCAGGCCCGGCGCCAGCTCCTCGGCACACGCATCAGCATCACGGTCGCCGATGGCAGCCAACCCGGCACCGCCCGGCTGGTGGATCAGGCTTTTGCCGAGATGCAGCGTCTGGAAAAGCTGATGAGCCGTTTCGATGCGGACAGCCAGGTCAGCCAGATCAACCGCGCCAGCGGCCAACGCGGCATGATCCGCGTGGCTCCTGAACTGATGGCAGTATTGCAGCAAGGCCAGGCGCTGTCGCAGCGCACCCAGGGCCTGTTCAATCCGCTGCTGGGCCGCCTGACCCAGCAGGCCGACCCTGGCGGCCAGCCCTTGCCGGCACCGGTGGCGCGCAGCCTGCTGCAACACACCCGCGCCTCGGCGCTGGAGCTTTCCCCATCCAGGTTGCAGGCACGCCTGCGCCATCCGGCGGCACAGCTGGATCTGGGGGGCGTGGCCAAGCTGCCGATCCTGCAGGCCGGCCTGTCCTCGCTGGAGCGCGCCGGTCTGCGCGGCGTGATGGTCAATGGGGGGGGTGACGTGCTGGCCAGCGCACGCCCCGATGGCCAGCCCTGGCGTATCGGTATCCGCGATGCGCACCAGCCGGATCAACTCATGGCCGTGGTGCCGCTGCGCGCCGGCGTGGTGGCCTCATCCGGCGATTACGAGCGTTACCAGGATGCCGGTGGTCGCCGCTACCACCACATCATGGATC
>JAAYCV010000066.1 GCA_012729605.1 Ramlibacter sp.
GCCATTTTGCCGATGACCGTTCCATCGTCGGCGGCCTGGCGCGCTTCAACGGCAGGCCCTGCATGGTGCTGGGCCAGCAGAAGGGCCGCGACACCAAGGAGCGCGGCCTGCGCAACTTCGGCATGAGTAAGCCCGAAGGCTATCGCAAGGCGCTGCGCCTGATGAAGACGGCCGAGAAGTTCGGCCTGCCGGTGTTCACCTTTGTCGATACTCCGGGCGCCTATCCCGGCATCGACGCCGAGGAACGCGGCCAGAGCGAGGCGATTGGTCGCAACATCTTCGAGATGGCGCAGCTGGAAGTGCCGATCATCACCACCATCATCGGTGAGGGTGGTTCCGGTGGCGCGCTGGCAATCAGCGTGGCCGACCAGGTGCTGATGCTGCAGTATTCCGTTTATTCCGTGATCAGTCCCGAAGGCTGTGCCTCCATCCTGTGGAAGACCGCCGACCGCGCCGAGGAAGCCGCCGAGGCGCTGGGCGTGACGGCACCACGCCTGAAATCGCTGGGCCTGGTCGACAAGATCGTGAACGAGCCGGTGGGCGGCGCCCATACCAACCACCAGCAGATGGCCAGCAAGCTGAAGACGGCGCTGGTCGATGCGCTGAACCAGGTGGTGGAGCTGCCGGTGAACGAGCTGCTGGACCGGCGCTACGATCGCCTGCAGAGCTACGGCCGTTTCAAGGATACCGGCCCGGCTGCCGCCTGAGTGACAACGCCCTTGGCTGATGCCAGCCAGGCCGGCCTGCCGGCCCTGATGGACTGGCCCGACTCCGATACCGACCGCGCGCTGCAACAGTGGTGGCAGGCCTGGCCGCAGCCCGGCCCGACCGTGCTTGGTATCGCCTACAGCGGTGGTGCCGATTCCACCGCCTTGCTGCTGGCAGCAGTGCGCCTGCTGCTGCGCCAGCGCGATGAGCTTCCGGCGCTGCGCTGGCCGACGCGGTTGGTGGTGCTGCATGTGCACCATGGCCTGCAACAGGCCGCGGATGGCTTTGAACACCACGGGCAGGTTTTTTGCGCCGCACTGCAGGCAGCGCACCCGATATTGCAGCAGGATCTGCACTGGTGCAGCCGCCATATCCAGGTCGATCACCAGCCCGGCGCCAGCCTGGAAGCCAGTGCGCGCCAGGCGCGTTATGGCACGCTGGCCGAGATGGCACGCGAGCAGGGCGCCAGCCTGGTGTTGCTGGGCCAGCATGCCGATGACCAGGCCGAAAGCCTGCTGCTGGCGCTGAGCCGTGGCGCCGGTGTCGCCGGTCTGGCGGCAATGGCGGCACGCTTTAAGCGCCATGGCATGCTGTTTGCCAGGCCGCTGCTGGATGTACCTGCGGCTGAATTGCGCCGCTGGCTGCAAGCATGGCAGGTGCCCTGGATCGATGACCCCACCAACGTGGACCAGCGCTTTACGCGCAACCGCTTCCGCCATACGCTGCTGCCGGTGCTGGAGCAGGCCATGCCGGCGTTCCGCAGCAGCTTCGCCCGCAGCGCCCGCTTGGCGGCCGAAGCCGACCAGCTGTTGCAGGAACTGGCTGCGATCGACCTGCAGCAGGCCGGCCAGCCGCCGCGCATCCGGACCTTGCAGGCACTGTCACTTGCACGCCAGGCCAATGCCTTGCGCCATTGGCTCAAGCAGGCACATGGCGTGATCGGCAGTGAGGCGCAGCTGCATGCCTTGCTGGAGGTGCTGGCGGCCTGCACCACGCGTGGCCACCAGATCCGGATCCGGGTCGGGCCGGGCTATGTGGTGCGGCAGGGTGAGTTGCTGGGGTGGGTGGAACAGGCCTGAGCCTTGTTTCGCAAAAGTTGGGTTGGCGTGCTGACAAACGATAAAAAACTGCGCTACAATAGCGCTTTGCTGGAGACGTGACCGAGAGGCCGAAGGTGCTCCCCTGCTAAGGGAGTATGGGGTTTATAGCTCCATCAAGGGTTCGAATCCCTTCGTCTCCGCCA
>JAAYCV010000067.1 GCA_012729605.1 Ramlibacter sp.
GCCCACCTGGTAGGGAAACATCCAGATATTGCCCAGACCCACAGCCGAACCCAGCGTGGCGGCAATCACGCCAAAACCGGAACTGAAACCATCACGCGAAGCACTGTTGCCGCTCATCTCTGCCGCCTGTCTGCCGAAGGAAAACGCGCATTGTAGGGCGGCGCAGGCAAGCCGTCGCGTATTGCCACCAGCTGCTGCAGGGCTGCCCCGGCCAAGGGTCTTCCCCGCTGGCCGGAACCACCGCGGGCTGGTAAGCTCAAGAGGTTTTGCCATTTCCCGGAAAGGCTGTCTGGCTGCGTGCTGGTCGCGCAGTGTCCACTACAAGGAGTATCCGCATGAGCACCCCCCTGATGCAAGCCATCGACACCTGCAGCGCCAGCGCGCTGGCCTCCGGTGATCTGGTCCCGGTTCAATCCGAACAGGTCACGGTCGAAGACGGCGGCATGCAGTTCCGCGTGCTCTGGGTCTCCTCGCTGGCGGCCAAGGACGCCACCGCCAAGGTGGCGGTGCCAGGTGGCCCGCGCGATCCCAATTTTAACCCCTTCCTCAATCCCGATCCGGCCCTGACCGTCGGCCCGATCGGCGAGCACCACACCATCATCCTCAACAAGTTCCCGCTCACGCCGCGCCACCTGGTGCTGGCACGCCGCGTGTTTGCCGAACAGCTGGAGCCGCTCAGCCTGGAAGACTTTACCGCGCTGGCGCTGGTGATGACCGAAGCCGGCGGCCTGGGCCTGTACAACGGCGGCACCGCTGCCGGTGCCAGCCAGCGCCACAAGCACGTGCAGTGGATTCCCGGCACCGATGAGCAGGCGCATCTGCGTCTTTACCAGCCGGGCCTGCCAGCCGAGGCGGAGGCGCAGACCGTGGCACGCCACCCGGGCCTGGCCATGCAGCACGTATTCGTGCGCACCGGCGAAATCCAGGGCATGCCGGTAGAGCAGGCCGCCAAGACCCTGCACCAGGCCTTCCAGCGCGGCTGCAGCGAACTCGGCCTGGCCCCGGCCAGCGACGGCCTGATGCCGTCCTTCAACCTGCTCGCCGGTGACGGCTGGCTGCTGCTGATTCCGCGTACCCAGGAAATGTACGAAGGCATCTCCTTCAGCGCGATCTGCTTTGGCGGTGCCCTGTTCACGCGCCAGCCGGAGCAGATGGAGCTGATCCGCAGCGTGGGTCCGCTGGCGGCACTGGCCGGCGTCGGCTACCCGCTCTGAGCCTCAGAACGGCCTGCGTCTGAACAAGCGGCCATCTGGCCGGTATTGCAGGTCCAGATTCTCCCGGCTGCCATGCAGCACCGCCTGGAAATGCGGCTGCTGACGGAGCATGCTGAAGTTGATGAAGCGTATCGGACCAGAACCTTCCAGTTTGGCCGCCTCCGCCAGCACCTGCTGGTAGACCTGTGCCGCGATGCGCCAGGGCACGCGTGACGCCGGCATCTGGTCCGGGCGACTGGCTTTTGCTACCTGGTCTGGTCCCCGGTGTTGCCAACGACCATCCTGCCAGCGGTATTTTTCGTAATGACTGGACTGTTTCGGGTCCTGCACCACCACATCGATCCACTCCGGGTAGAAATTCACATGCCGCACCAGCCGGACCGGCTGCCCTTCAAATTCTGGCAGCTGCTGCAGTTGCTGCCCGATCTGCTCCAGCAAGTCTGGTTGCAGCAGCAGCGATACCGGTGGCCGTGGCGGCTCCGGAGCGGCCACGGCCAGGGGCTCGGCTTGCGGCGCAGCCGGAATCTCCTGATAGGCGCGCTTTTCTGCCTCGGACGCCGCGGATACGGGTGGTGGCACGGAGCGGAAGGCGTCGAAACAGCCGGCCAGCGGCAACAGCAGCAGCCAGGGCAGGGTACGGGTCAGCAATGGCCTCATCGCGATTGATCCACCCCTTCAAGGCGGCCGTCAGGGTAGTAGAACACGGTGTGGGTGCGGCGGTCATCCACCAGTCGCACGATCCACAAGGTCGGATCGCCCGTGCCGACATGGGTGGTGCCAACAATGCGCGTGATGCTGCGCTTGGTGCCGGCCTGGAACACCACCCGGTGGATGCGCTCCTGGTACAGGCCGGCGTTGTGCTGGCGCGCATCGGCATACAGCGCGGGCACCAGCGCAAAACTGATGGAAGACAGCGGCACGCGCCGGTCCTGGTCGGCATCGCGGCGCAGGCGTTCAGGCTGCTTGAATTTCCAGCCGGTATCGGCTTGCCAGCGGTAGGTGTCGCGTACCGTCGGGTTGTCCGCAGCTTCCAGCGTGATCTCCACCTGCTGCTCGCTGAAGTTGATCTGCTGCACCACCTGCAGTTGCTGGCCACGGTAGGCCGGGATCTGGTAGAGCGAGTTCTGGATCGCGTGCAGCAGCGGTGCGCTGTCTGCAGCAAACAGGTTGATGGCGGCCTGAGGCTGCTGCTGGCGCCAGGCGGCATAGGTCTGGCCGTGGTTGGGCGGTAGCGCAAAGGCGGTGCTGACTTGGGTCTGCCCCGGCGTGCTGCGAGCGGCACGCTGCTGCTGGTAGAACTCGCTCACATCCGGCCAGAGCAGCACGCCGGCCAGCAGGGCAGGCAATGCCAGCCAGGGCAGGACTGTCTTCAGTGACATGGCCGGAAACAACGGGTCAGCGTCAACATGCGTCCATGATGGCGAGCGCATGTGACGACCCGGTGACATCGCCGTGGCGGCGATGCCGGTCTGGTCGCTCAGGCAGGCGGCTTACAGTGCTGCCTGCAGGATCTCGCGGCTGATCTCCAGCGTGATGTCCTGCTTCTCGCCCAACTGCGTCATCTCGTGCTTGTCCAGTGCGGCGATGATCGGGTCAATCGCTTCGGCGCCGAGCTGGTAGTCGGCCAGGCGCGTCGGCACGCCGAGCGATTCGAAGAATGCGCGCGTCTTGGCGATGGCGGCATCGATGCGCTCCTCTTCGCTGCCTTCGCGGATGTCCCAGACGCGATCGGCGTATTGCAGCAGCTTGGCGCGCTTGGCCTCGCGGCGTACCTGCATCACGGCGGGCAGCACGATCGCCAGCGTGCGGCCATGGTCAATGCCGTGCAGCGCGGTCAGCTCGTGGCCGATCATGTGGGTGGCCCAGTCCTGCGGCACGCCGGCACCGATCAGCCCATTGAGGGCCATGGTGGCGCTCCAGACCAGGTTGGCGCGGGTGTCGTAATCGTCGGTCTTGTGCACCGCATCAGGGCCGATTTCCACCAGGGTACGCAGAATGCCTTCGGCCCAGCGGTCCTGCACGCGGGCATCGACCGGGTAGGTCAGGTACTGTTCCATGGTGTGGACAAAGGCATCGACCACGCCGTTGGCGACCTGGCGCTCCGGCAGCGAGTAGGTGCGCACCGGATCCAGCACCGAGAACTGCGGATACAGCAGGCGGCTGCTGAAGGACAGCTTGTCCTGCGTGGCCGCGCGCGTGACCACGCCGCCGGCGTTCATTTCCGAGCCGGTCGCCGGCAGCGTCAGCACGGCGCCAAACGGCATCGCGGCCTGCACCACGCGGCCATGCGTCTCCAGGATGCTCCAGGGATCTTCGTGGTCCTGCAGGCGTGCCGCGGCGGCGACGAACTTGGTGCCGTCAATCACCGAGCCGCCACCCACGGCGAGCAGGAAATCGATCTGTTCCTGGCGCACCTGCTGCACCGCCTTCATCAGCGTCTCGAAGGTCGGGTTCGGCTCGATGCCGGCAAACTCGGCCACGTAGCGCTGGCCGTTCTGCTTCAGCGCGTCCAGCACATCGGCCAGCGTGCCATTGCTGCGCACGCTGCCACCACCATAGAGCACCAGCACGCGGGCGCGCTGCGGCACCATGCGTGCCAGCTTGGCGGTGCTGCCCTGGCCAAACACGATGCGGGTGGGGTTCTGGTAGTCGAAATTCAGCATGGGGGAGTCTCCTGTGGCTTCTGTGTAATGGGAACTGATCCCCACATGGTAACGCGCCACGCCGGACCGCGTACTGGCGTCCGGTTTGGCAGCGTCATGCGGCTGGGCTATCATGCTCTGTTGACCATTTTTTCCTGCAGCCGTGTCAAGCGGCTGCCTCCTGCATGGCAAAACCGATTTCCCCCGCGCGCGCTACCAGCGCGCATACCCACATCAGCATCCGCGGTGCGCGCACGCACAACCTGAAGAACCTGGATCTGGATATTCCGCGTGATGCGCTGGTGGTGATCACCGGCCTGTCCGGTTCGGGCAAGTCCAGCCTGGCTTTCGACACCCTGTATGCCGAAGGCCAGCGTCGCTATGTCGAAAGCCTGTCCACCTATGCGCGCCAGTTCCTGCAGGTGATGGACAAGCCGGACGTGGACCTGATCGAGGGCCTGTCGCCAGCGATCAGCATCGAGCAGAAGGCGACCAGCCACAACCCGCGTTCCACCGTGGGCACGGTGACCGAAATCCACGACTACCTGCGCCTGCTCTATGCCCGCGCCGGTACGCCGTACTGCCCGGAGCACGACCTGCCGCTGCAGGCGCAGACCGTGAGCCAGATGGTGGATGCGGTGCTGGCGCTGCCCGAAGGCACGCGCGTGATGCTGCTGGCGCCGCTGGCGCGCGAGAAGAAGGGCGAGTTCCACGAGCAGCTGGCGCAGATGCAGGCGCTCGGCTACGTGCGCTTCCGCATCGATGGCGCGGTGGTGGACGTGGACAGCCTGCCGGAGCTGGCCAAGCAGGAAAAGCACAGCATCGACGTGGTGATTGACCGCCTGAAGGTGCGCGCTGATGTGCGCCAGCGCCTGGCGGAAAGCTTCGAGGCCGCGCTGCGCCTGGGCGAGCAGCGCGCCATCCTGCTGGAAATGGACACGGGCACGGAGCACTGGTTTAACGCCAAATATGCCTGCCCGGTCTGCAACTACAGCATTGCCGGGCTGGAGCCGCGCCTGTTCTCGTTCAACTCGCCGACCGGTGCCTGTCCGACCTGCGAGGGTATCGGCCATGTGGACGTGATCGATGCGCAGCGCGTGGTGGCGTTTCCGGGCCTGAGCCTGTCCAGCGGTGCCATCAAGGGCTGGGATCGCCGCAATGGCTACTATTTTTCGCTGCTGGAATCGGTCTGCCAGCATTACCAGGTGGATGTGGACACGCCATTCGAGCAGCTGCCGGAAGCGGTGCGCCAGGTGATCCTGCATGGCTCCGGTGAGGAGAAGATCCGCTTCCGCTACGTGATGGAAAGTGGCGCGCGCAAGGGCGAGGAAGTGGTCAAGCAGCATCCGTTTGAGGGCGTGATCCCGAACATGGAACGGCGTTACCGCGATACCGAATCGGCCGTGGTGCGCGAGGATCTGGCGCGCTATCGCAGCGTGCAGCCCTGCCATAGCTGCCACGGCACGCGCCTGCGCAGCGAGGCACGCCATGTGTTTGTTGGCGAAGGTGAGCAGCGCCGCGCCATCTACCAGATCGGCCAGGTCACGCTGGGTGACGCCCAGGCCTATTTCGATACCCTGGAGCTGCAGGGCGCCAAGGCCGAGATCGCCGACAAGGTGATCCGCGAGATTGCCAACCGGCTGCGCTTCCTCAACGATGTCGGCCTGAACTACCTGAGCCTGGAGCGCAGCGCCGAGACGCTGAGCGGTGGCGAGGCACAGCGCATCCGCCTGGCCAGCCAGATCGGTTCCGGCCTGACTGGCGTGATGTACGTGCTGGACGAGCCCAGCATCGGCCTGCATCAGCGCGACAACGACCGCCTGATCGGTACCCTGGTGCATTTGCGCAACCTGGGTAACAGCGTACTGGTGGTGGAGCACGACGAGGACATGATTCGCGCCGCCGACCACGTGATCGACATGGGGCCGGGCGCCGGCCTGCATGGCGGCGAGGTGATGGCGCAGGGCACATGCGCGGAGGTGATGGCCGCGCCGGAATCGCTCACCGGGCAGTACCTGAGCGGCACGCGCCAGATCGCCGTGCCGGCAAGGCGCACCGCCTGGCTGCCGGCGCCGGTGCAGGAAGTGGCCAAGCCGCGCCGCAGCGCTGCGCTGGCGCGCGCGCAGGGCGAGGCGCCGGTGGCTGCAGCCGAACATCCGGGCCTGCAGCGCATCACCGTGCGTGGCGCACGTGGCCACAACCTGAAAGGCGTGACGGTGGAGATTCCGGTTGGCCTGATGACCTGTGTCACCGGCGTGTCGGGATCGGGCAAGTCCACGCTGGTGAACGACACGCTCTACACCGCTGCCGCGCAGCAGATCCACCGCGCCCATGCCGAACCGGCGGCGCACGATGGCATCGACGGGCTGGAACAGTTTGACAAGGTGATCAACGTCGACCAGTCGCCGATCGGCCGTACGCCGCGCAGCAACCCGGCCACCTACACTGGCCTGTTCACGCATATCCGCGAGCTGATGGCCGAGATGCCGGCAGCGCGCGAGCGCGGCTACAGCCCGGGCCGCTTCAGCTTCAATGTGGCCGGCGGCCGCTGCGAGGCCTGCCAGGGCGATGGCGTGAAGCGCGTGGAGATGCACTTCTTGCCCGATGTCTACGTGCCCTGTGACGTCTGCCACGGCCAGCGCTACAACCGCGAGACGCTGGAGGTGCAGTACAAGGGCAAGAATATCGCGCAGATCCTGGAAATGACGGTGCTGGAGGCCTACCAGTTCATGGGCGCGGTCCCGACGATTGCGCGCAAGCTGCAGACCCTGCTCGATGTCGGCCTGAGCTATATCCAGCTCGGCCAGAGCGCGACCACGCTGTCGGGCGGCGAGGCGCAGCGCGTCAAGCTGGCGCTGGAGCTGTCACGCCGCGATACCGGCCGCACGCTCTACATCCTGGACGAGCCGACCACCGGCCTGCACTTTGGCGATATCGAGTTGCTGCTGAAGGTGCTGCACCACCTGCGCGATGCCGGCAACACCATCGTCATCATCGAGCACAACCTGGACGTGATCAAGACAGCCGACTGGCTGATCGACATGGGGCCGGAAGGCGGCGATGGCGGTGGCACCGTGGTGGTGCAGGGCACGCCGGAGCAGGTCGCGGCTGAGCCGGCCAGCCATACCGGCCGCTATCTGGCGCAGGTGCTGGCACGTGCCCGGTGAGGGTCCGCTGATGGCTCGGTAGTTTCCCGGGGGTGGCCGACAGGCCGCCCGCGCTGCGGCACACTCGGGGCATTCCGATCCGAAACCGCTACACCATGCCCAAGTTTGTCGATACCTCCCCGCCCGGACAATGCATTTTCTGCCGCCTCGTGTCCGGCGAGATTCCGTCTGCCAAGGTGCATGAGGACGATCTGACGATCGCCTTCATGGACCTGGGCCAGGTCAATCCCGGCCATGTGCTGGTGGCCAGCAAGCGCCATGCGGCCAACCTGCTGGAACTCACGCCCGAGGAAGCAGCGGCGGTCATGCAGGCGGCGCAAAATATCGCCCGGGCCATCGTCGAAGAGTTTGACCCGCCCGGCATCACGCTGTTGCAGGCGAATGGTGTTGAAGCCGAACAGACCGTGTTCCACTTCCACCTGCACGTGGTGCCGCGCCATGCCGATGACGGCATCGCGCTGAGCTGGCCGCGCAAGGAGCCGGGCTTTGAGGTGCTGCAGGGCTACGCCGAGCGGCTGCGCGCGCGGCTGGGTTGAGGCTCAGTCCGGCTGCGGCCAGTGCGCCAGCAGCTGTTCCAGCACCGCCGCGCTGTAGTGGCTCGCCACCTGTTCGGTAAAGCGCGGGAAATCTACATGCGCCTGGTCGTCGGCGCGGTCTGAAATCGTGCGCATGGCGGCAAAGGGCACGCCATAGTCGTGGCAGACCTGCGCCACGGCAGCGCCTTCCATTTCCACGGCCAGTGCATCAGGCACCTCGGCCAGCAGGCGCGCGCTGTCCTGCGCGGTGTTGATGAACTGGTCGCCACTCAGGATCAGGCCTTCGTGCACCTGCGGCGCGTGCAGGCCAAAGTCCTGCATCGCCTGTTCGCTCAGCAGGCCAGCCGGCTCCGACAGCGCCTGGCGTGCGGCGCTGGCCAGGGCATCGCTCAGATCGGTGTCGGTGCGGAAGCGCGTCAGGCCGTAGAGCGGCACCTCGTGGCGCGCAAACAGCGGTGAGGCGTTCAGGTCGTGCTGCAGAAAGCTGCGCGCCACCACCAGGTCTCCCACATTCACGCCTTCGCCCAGACCACCCGCCACGCCGGTAAACACGATGGCGCGCACGCCGTAGCGCTCAATCATCGCCGTGGCGGTGGTGGCGGCGGCCACCTTGCCAATGCGCGACAGTACCGCCACCACCTGCTGGTCGTGCCAGTGGCACTGGCGGAAGCTGCGGTTGGCAATGCGCTGCTGGCTTTCAGGCGGCATGCGCAGCAGCACGGCCGACAGTTCGTCACGCAGCGCGCTGATGATGCCGATGGGGGCGGGGGAAGTGCTCAGGGTCATGGGGAAATCGTAACAGGACTTGTCGGATCGCGGGAGTTGCCGGCAGATAGGGGTACATTCGATGCCATTACCTCGCCTTGCATGCCGCCAGCCGGCGCATGCCCGCAACAGGATACCCCTCATGAAGCAGATTTTCAGCCTTTCCTCCTGGTCGCGCCTGGCGCTGGCCGCCCTGGCCACGACCGGTGCCGTGATCGTGGCGGGTTGTGCTGGTGGCCCCAGCACCGGTTCCGGTGCCACCCAGGTCGCCCCCACCCCGGTACAAGGTGCGCGCTACAGCGTGAACTGGCCCGGCCGCTATATCGGCAGCAGCAGCTGCCCGAGCAATGCACCAGCCGGCTGCACCAGCATCGACCAGGTGCTGACGCTCAACAGCGGCAACACCTACACGCTGTCCACTACCGTCAAGCGCCGTGGTCAGCCCTACAGCTTTACCAGCAATGGCCGCTTCCGCTGGGATGCCAGCAACAGCGTGATCCAGCTGGCGTCCAAGGACGAGAGCATGCGCCTGAACGTGGGCCGCGCCGGCCTGACACGCATCAGCACCGACATCATGAGCGAGGCGGAAGCGCAGCGCAACCTGCTGGTGTTCCGCAAGTTCTGATCGCGCCGTAGCGCCTGGTGTGCTCAGGCTGGCAGCGTCGGCTCCGGCCAGGTCGGGGCTGGCTGTGCGTCATGCTGCGCCTGACCGACGGCAATCGCCTGATCCAGCGCCTGCACCGCGGCGGCCGGATCGGCGGCGCCGGTAATGTCGCTCACCACCGCCACCATGTCTGCGCCGGCGGCAGCAGCCGCTTGTGCGCGCGCCGGCGTCATGCCGCCAATGGCGACCAGCGGCAGTGGCGGATGGTCGCTGCCGGCATCGGCATGCAGCAGCTGCGCCCACCAGCCGACGTTGCTGTTGCCCAGCGGGATCCAGGGCATGTCCTTGGTGGTGGTGGCGTGCACCGGGCCGCAGGCCAGGTGGCTGGGGCGCGTGCGCAGCGCGCGTGACAGCTCCCACAGGCTGTGCGTGCTCAGGCCCAGGCGCAGGCCGGCCAGCTGGATGCGGTCCAGATCGGCATCGGACAGCTGCTGCAGGTCTTCCTGCCCCAGGTGGATGCCATAAATGCCATGGCTGTTGCGGTGCAGCGTGTGGCGCAGTGCAGCTTCCCAGTGGTCATTGATGATGAGCAGCGCGCCGTGGCGGCTGGCAGCCTCGGCGCAGCGTGCGATCTGCGCGTCCAGTTCGCCGGTAGCCGGGTTTTTCAGGCGTAGCTGCACCAGCTTCACGCCCAGCTCCAGGCAGCGGATCACCCAGTCGGCATCGCCCATCACCGCGTACAGCCGATGCGGGTGTGCCGGCTGGCGCAGGCTGCGCGGCATGCTGGCAAAGGGCAGGGCGCGCGGCGTGCCAAGCAGCGGGAAATGGCGGCGCTGGCGCGTGAAATCATCTGGCAGGGTGTTGCTGCGCGTATCTATGGCGGCGAGCGCGCCCATCAAGCCGAGCACGGCGGCATCGGCGGCGCAAAAGCCGCGGCTCAGCGCCAGCCGTGCCGCTTCATCGGCCAGCGCGGCGCTGTCGGAGCTCCAGTGCGGTGCCTCAGGCGTGCCGTGCAGCGGCGAATGCAGCCAGCCGCTGGCAGCTTCGCCGGCGTACAGGTAGCAGCGTGCGGCGGTCTGCAGATTGCCCGGGTGCGCCAGTACGGCGTGGTGCTGGTGCGGCAGCGCCACGGCCAGGTCCAGCCAGCAGCGCTGTGCCCAGTCGGCAATCGCGGCGTCCTGGGCGGCTTCGGACAGGCCATCAGGCTGGCTGGCCAGGGCGGCCTGCCAGTCCAGCAGATGCACCACGGCGGGGGAAACAGGAGAGTGGTTCATGGCAATTCCGTGCGCCGGAAGGCTCCGGCTGTTGCTGGCATGGTAGCGGATTCAGCCGCCGGCCGGACGCACACTGACTTCCTGGCTCAGCACCTCGTGCAGCTGGCCGTCGGCCTGGCGGATCAGCAGGCCGCCCTGGGCGTTGACGCCGCTGGCCAGTCCCTCGCTGCCATCCGACAGCCGGACCAGCTGGCCGGCGAGGGCATCGCGCCGGGCAAACTCGGCCTGCCAGGGGGCAAAACCCTGCACGGCAAACTGCTTCAGCGCCAGTGCCAGCGGCATGGCCACCTGCAGCAGCACCTCGGGTGCGAGCACGTCTGGCGCAAACTGCTGCACCCAGGCCGGTGGCGTGACGCTGGCCTGGCCAGCGGCGGCTGGCGGCAGCACCGGCGGCGGCGCCACATTGATGCCGCAACCGACTACCACGTAGCGCTGCCGGCCAAGGATGCAGACTTCGACCAGGATGCCGCCCAGCTTGCGCTGCTGCAGCCACAGGTCATTCGGCCACTTGAGCTGGATGCCGTGGCGCTGCAGCGGGTCCAGTCCCTGTGCCAGCGCGCAGCCGGCCACCAGCGACAGGCCGGACAGGTCGGCCTCGTCCATCGGCACGCCCAGCGAGAAGGTGAGCGACTGCCCCACGGCCTGCTCGCTGACCCAGCTGCGGCCCATGCGGCCGCGGCCGGCGGTCTGCTGTTCGGCCACCAGCAGCACCGGCCAGGCCTGGCCGGCGCGGGCGCGCTCCATCAGCGTGCTGTTGGTCGAGTCCAGCCGGGGCAGGACTTCCACACTGAAGCCGGGCCAGTGCGGTTCGATCTGGCTCCAGAGGGTTTCGGCGGGCCAGTTCAGGGTCAGGGAGGCGGACATGCGGAAATCGGTTTGTCAGGGCAGGCCGGCAGCGGGCTGCCAGCTTGTGGTAGCTTATAAAAAGGAAATGTTGCTGCGCATTGTGCGTCAGCTGCGGTATGCTGCCGCCACTGGCAGCGTACCGGCTGGCCGCAGCACGAGATATATACAGGAATCCCATCATCCCATGAGCAAGTCACTGGTCATCGCGGAAAAACCTTCGGTCGCGCAAGATATTGTGCGCGCCCTGACGCCGGTCGCCGGCGCTTTCAGCAAGCATGACGACTATTTCGAGAACGATCGCTACATTGTCACCAGCGCCGTCGGCCACCTGGTCGAGATCCAGGCGCCCGAAGAATACGACGTCAAGCGCGGCAAGTGGAGCTTTACCCACCTGCCGGTGATCCCGCCGCATTTCGACCTGAAGCCGGTGGAAAAAACCAAGTCGCGCCTGAATGCCGTGACGCGCCTGGTCAAGCGCAAGGAAGTGAGCGAGCTGATCAACGCCTGTGACGCGGGCCGCGAGGGCGAGCTGATCTTCCGCCTGATCGAGCAGTATGCCGGTGGCGCCAAGCCGCTGGGCAAGCCGGTCAAGCGCCTCTGGCTGCAGAGCATGACGCCGCAGGCGATCCGTGACGGCTTCGACAAGCTGCGCAGCAATGCCGACATGCAGGGCCTGGCTGATGCCGCACGCAGCCGCAGCGAGGCCGACTGGCTGGTCGGCATCAACGGCACGCGTGCCATGACGGCGTTCAACTCGCGCGATGGCGGCTTCTTCCTGACCACCGTCGGCCGCGTGCAGACGCCGACGCTGGCGATCGTGGTCGAGCGCGAGGAAAAGATCCGCAAGTTCGTCAGCCGCGACTACTGGGAGGTGCATGCCGAGTTTGCCGCGCAGGCTGGCCTGTACCCGGGCAAGTGGTTTGATCCGGCCTGGAAGAAGAGCGATGACGCCGAGGCCAAGGCGGATCGCCTGTGGAACCAGCAGCAGGCGCAGGAGATTGTCGATGCCGTGCGCGGCCAGACCGGCAGCGTCACCGAAGAGAAAAAGCCCAGCACCCAGGCCTCTCCGCAGCTGTTTGACCTGACCAGCCTGCAGCGCGAGGCCAACGGCAAGTTCGGCTTCAGCGCCAAGACCACGCTGAGCCTGGCGCAAAGCCTGTACGAGCGCCACAAGGCGCTGACCTATCCGCGTACCGATGCGCGCTACCTGCCAGAGGACTATCTGGGCGTGGCGCACCAGACCTTTGCCATGCTGGCCGACAGCGGCATGAGCCACTTGGCGCCGTTTGCGCGCCAGGCGATCGACAAGGGCTATATCAAGCCGAGCCGTCGCATTTTCGACAACAGCAAGGTAAGCGATCACTTCGCCATCATCCCGACGCTGCAGGCGCCCGGCAACCTGAGCGAGGCCGAGCGCAAGCTCTACGACCTGGTGGTGCGCCGCTTCATGGCGGTGTTCTTCCCGAGCGCCGAGTTCATGGTCACCACCCGCATCACGAAAGTGCAGCAGCACCATTTCCGCAGCGACGGCAAGGTGCTGGTGAATCCGGGCTGGCTGGCGATTTACGGCAAGGAAGCCGCCAGCGAAACCGCTGACGACAAGGATGGCAAGGACAGCAAGCATCTGGTGCCGGTGCAGCCGAACGAGCAGGTGCTGACCGAATCGGCCCAGGCCAAGGGCCTGAAGACGCGCCCGCCGGCACGCTTCAGCGAAGCCACGCTGCTCGGAGCCATGGAAGGCGCTGGCAAGTGGATCGAGGACGACGAGCTGCGCGAGGCGATGCAGGACAAGGGTCTGGGCACGCCGGCCACGCGCGCCGCCATCATCGAAGGCCTGATCGGCGAAAAATACATGCTGCGCGAAGGCCGTGAGCTGATCCCCACCGCCAAGGCGTTCCAGCTGATGACGTTGCTGCGCGGCCTGGAAGTGGAAGAGCTGAGCAAGCCGGCCCTGACCGGCAACTGGGAAAGCAAGCTGGCGCAGATCGAGCAGGGCGCACTGAGCCGGGCTGAATTCATGCAGGACATTGCCGCCATGACCGAGCGCATCGTGCGCAAGGCCAAGGAATACGATCGCGATACCGTGCCGGGCGATTACGTAACGCTGCAGACACCGTGCCCGACCTGCGGCGGCGTGGTCAAGGAAAACTACCGCCGCTACAGCTGCACCGGTGCCAACGGCGCGGGCGAAGGATGCGGCTTCTCCATCAGCAAGATCCCCGGCGGCCGCACCTTTGAAGATGCCGAAGTCGAGCAGCTGCTGCGCGACAAGCAGGTTGGCCCGCTGGAAGGCTTCCGCAGCAAGGCCGGCTGGCCGTTCACCGCCGAACTCAAGCTCACCTTTGACGAGGAGTCGCAGAACCATAAGCTGGAATTCGACTTTGGCGACAAGGGCGATGAGGATAGCGGCGAGCTGCTGGACCTGAGTCAGGCGCAGTCGCTCGGCAAGTGCCCGTCCTGCGGCAGCCGCGTGGTCGAATATGGCAGCAACTACGTCTGCGAAAAAGCCGTGCCCACGCTGGAGCAGACAACGCCCACTTGCAAGTTCAAGACCGGCAGCATCATCCTGCAGCAGCCGATCACGCACGAGCAGCTGGCCAAGCTGCTGGAAACCGGCAAGACCGACTTGCTGGACAAGTTCATTTCCAACCGCACGCGCCGCGCCTTCAAGGCCTTCCTGGTCTGGGATGCGGATGCAGGCAAGGTCGGCTTCGAATTCGAGCCGCGTGCCGGCAAGGCGGGCGCTGCGCGTGGCAGCGCCGCGGCAAAGACGACTGGCGCCAAGGCGGCGAAGGCCGTGAAAGCGGTGAAATCAACCGCAGCCAAGGCGCCCAAGGCTGCCAAGCCCGCTGCCGAGAAAAAGAAACGCGCTCCGGCTGCCGGCACGCTCAAGCCCAGCGCCGAGCTGGCCGCCGTGATCGGCGACGAGCTGATCTCGCGTCCGCAGGCCATGAAGAAGATCTGGGACTACATCAAGACCCACAACCTGCAGGATCCAAAGGACAAGCGCACCATCGTTGCCGATGCAAAGCTGCGCCCGGTGCTGGGCGCGGATAGCGTCAACATGTTCGCGCTGGCGGGGTTGATTGGCAAGCATGTGAGTTGAGTGGCAGGGCTGACGCGACCCTTGACATACGAGTGTTCAGGGGCAGGAAGTCAGCCAGTTTGCTCGGCTTGCGCCACCAGCCGTATGCCTAGGGCGCGCATGACGCGTGCCACAGTGGAAAATTGGGGCCGTGACGTGGGCCGCAAGGCCTTGTAGAGTGCTTCGCGTGTCAGGCCGGATTGTTCGGCCACTTGTGTCATGCCGCGTGCGCGGGCTGCGTCACCGAGGACGGCCAGCAGCAGGGCCGGGTCACCATCCTCCAGCGCCAAGTTGATATAGGCGGTGATGTCGGCTTCGTCCTTGAGGTAGTCGGCTGCATCGAAAGGTGTCAGTTCCAGCGCAGGCTCAGTTGAGGTAGTGGACATGGTTTACTCCTGAACGCGGGCAGCCAGTTGCCTGGCCTTGACGATATCGCTGGACTGGCTGGCCTTGTTGCCGCCTCCGAGCATCACGATCAGCCTGGAGCCGCGCTGGAGGTAGTACATGCGCCAACCCGGGCCGAAATGTTCCCGCATCTCCATGACGCCTTCGCCAACAGGGGCAGTGTCCCCGAGATTGCCGAGGCTGGCTTTTCGCAGCCGCAATAGCAGGCGTCTCCGCGTGACATCATCTTTCAGGTGCTTCAGCCAGAAGGAAAATTCATGCGTTTGTTCGATCGAGAATATGGACACAGTGTAATCACCTGTTCACGGCTGTCAAGCAGCTGGAGCAAGGATTCCAATCGATAAATTAATTCTAATATATTAATTCATGCGTGTCCTGGCTGGGACTGGCGCCACCATCTCAAGTCTGCAGCGGAACCTCGGCTAGCGCGGCCCCGCTGCATCGCTTACTTCTTCCGCGCAGCCACCTTCTTCGCCGGCGAGGTGTTCTCGGCCACGTCCTGCACGATAAAGGTCACTTTCATGTTGACGCGGTATTCGGTGATCTTGCCGGCGTTGACGACGACTTTCTGTTCCTGGATCCAGGCGCCCTGCACCTGATCGACGCTGGTGTTGACGCGGTTGATGCCGGTCTGGATCGCATCTTCAAAGCTCTTGGTGCTGGACGCGCTGATTTCGAGGACTTTGGCTACGGACATGGGAATCTCCTGTGAGTGGATATGGAGACTCCAGCGTACGCGCGCCGGTATGCAGCGCGCTACGGAACGGCGCTTGTGCCGGTGTAGGAGAAGCGCTCAGGTGCGGCGCTGTGTCAGCACTTGCTGCAGCCAGGCGTGACCGCTGACCAGCACGATGCCGACCAGCACCATGGCGGCGCCGATCATGAAGTTGCGCTCGATTGGCTCGTCCAGCAGCCAGGCGCCCAGCACCACGCCGAGCAGCGGCGACAGGAAGGACAGCACGCCCAGGCGCGAGGCCAGGTAGAAGCGCAGCAGCCAGAACCAGACCAGGTAGCTGAAGAAGGAGACTGCCAGCGCCTGGAACGCCAGCGCAGCCCAGACCATGGGCACATCGATGTGGAGGGTGGTGTGGCCGATCAGCCAGGCACCGGGCAGCAGCAGCACGAAGGCCGCAGCCAGCTGGTAGAACAGCACCTGGGTCGCCGGCAGCGTGGCCAGGCGCGTGGTGCGCACGGTGACCGTGGTGGCCGCCCAGAGGATGGCCGCGCCCACGGCCAGCAGGTCGCCGATCAGCATCTCCAGGTTGGTATCGGTGCCGTGGCCGAGAAAGGCGACGGCGATGCCGGCAAAGGCGAGCAGGATGCCCAGCCACTGCAGGGGCGACAGCCGCTCGGACGGCAGCTTCCAGTGCAGGCCGAGCGCGGCAAAGATGGGTGCCGAATACAGCAGCACGATCATGTGGCCGGCGGTGGTGTATTGCAGCCCCTTGCCGATCAGCAGGAATTCGAAGGCAAACAGCGCACCGACGGCGAGGCCGGGCTTCCAGATGCCATCGCGCACCGTGAGCTGCTCGCCGCGCCAGCGCATCATGCCCCAGACCAGCAGCGCGGCAATGCCGGAGCGCAGCGCCAGTTGCAGCGTGGGCGAAAAGTCGGCGGCGGTGGCCTTGAGCGTGATCTGTTGCAGGCTCCAGATGGTGCACAGCAGCAGCATCAGCAGGTAGGCGCGGGTATCCAGGGGTTGGTGCAGGTCCATGGTGTGGGGAAACTCGGGTCAGAGGTTGCGGTGCCGGCGCAGCAGGCTGGCGACCGGGGTTTGTCGGGATCCGGGGACCAGCGTACCGTGCTGACCGGCGCGCAGGCTACCCGCCTGTTCCACGGCCAGATACCAGCCGCAGCGTTCGTGCTGCACCATGTCGCGCGCGGCCTGCGGATAGCCCATGACGTGCACCAGCTTGTCGCAGGGCTGGCGCGGTTCGCTCACGCGCAGCACGCAATCGGGAAAGTGCAGCTGGTCGCCCACATGGATATCGGCTTCGGTCAGTCCCTGCAGGGTGAGATTCTCGCCCAGAAAGCCCCAGGGCAGGGTCTGGTCGGGATCAGGCGCGCCGCGTGCCGCGCGCTGCTGCTGCCACCAGGGGTAGTGTTCGGACGGGAAGGCGTAGACGGCCTTGCGCAGGCCACCGTGCACATCCAGGTCGGCCTGTTCATCGCCCTGCAGGCCGAGTTTGCCAACGGCCAGGGTATCGGGCGTGCCGCGCTTGCGGATGCCGGACAGCACGCTGCGTCCCTGCATCAGCAGCGGACTGGCAAGCGCGACATTGAGGCTGAGCAGTACAAAAGACAAGTGGCGGCACCGGGTTACGATGCCGCCACTGTATCACTCCTGACCATGGCTGCCTGGTGGGCGGCTGATCTCCTTGCGGCTTGCCCCGGATCGGGTGGGCCACAAGCCCTGACTGGGAGTCTGCACCTGTGGGTGGGGTGTCAGACCGGGGTCGCTGTTGCTTGTTGCATGGATGTTATCTTAGTTGTGCAGGTGCAGCAGAAACTTGCGATTTTTATGCTGCAGCGCCACAATATTGGCAGGAAATTGCGCAATAACACATAGGGGTGGAAGATATGGAGCTGGATCGCTACGATCGCGCCATTCTCAAGGCCTTGCAGGCCGATGGCCGCATGTCCAACCAGGAGCTGGCCGATGCCATCGGGCTGTCGCCTTCGCCCTGTCTGCGGCGCGTGCGTGCGCTGGAGGAGGCCGGCCTGATTACCGGCTACCGCGCGCTGGTCGATGCGCGCCGGCTCGGCCTGAGCCTGATGGCGCTGATCAGCATTTCCATGGACAAGCACACGCCCGAGCGCTTTGCCAACTTCGAGGCGCTGGTCGGCGATATTCCCGAGGTGCTGGAATGCCTGCTGATCACCGGCCAGCAGTCCGACTACCAGCTCAAGGTGGTGGTGCGCGACATGGACCACTACCAGCACCTGCTGCTCAACAAGCTCACCCGCATCGAGGGGGTGACCGGCGTGCATTCCAGCTTTGTCATGCGGCGCGTGCTGGACGAGCGGCCAGTGCCGATCGGGTGAACCTGGCGGTCATCAGCCGCGCATCAATGCCTCGATCTCGTCGGCATCGACTGGCACGCCGCGCGTGATCAGCTCGCAGCCGCTGTCGGTCAGCACCGCATCGTCCTCGATGCGGATGCCGATGTGCCAGAAGCGTTCCGGCACCGTATCGGACGGGCGGATGTACAGGCCGGGCTCGATGGTGGTGACCATGCCCGGCTGCAGGATGCGGCTCGAGCGCTCCAGCACGGTCTTGCCGCTGAGCGGGTCGAGTCGCTCCTGCGTCTGATTGGCTTCGGACGGTTCCACATAACTGCCGCAATCGTGCACATCCATGCCCAGCCAGTGGCCGGTGCGGTGCATGTAGAAGGGCTGGTAGGCGCGCTGTTCCAGCACGTCCTGCAGGCCGCCAACCTTGTGGCGATCCAGGATGCCCAGATCGAGCAGGCCTTGCGCCAGCACTTCCAGCGCGGCCTGGTGCGCATCGTTGAAGCGGCGGCCTGGCGCGGTGGCGTCTACCGCGGCCTGTTGTGCCGCCAGCACCACGTCATACACGGCGCGCTGTTCGGCGCTGAAGCGGCCATCGGCCGGGAAGGTGCGCGTGATGTCGCTGGCGTAGCCGTCCAGCTCGCAGCCGGCATCGATCAGCACCAGCTCGCCGGGGCGCAGCGGCGCGGTATCGGCGCGGTAGTGCAGCACGCAGGCATTGGCACCGGCGGC
>JAAYCV010000068.1 GCA_012729605.1 Ramlibacter sp.
AGCTGCGCCTCGGTGGCGTGCTTTACATCAGCTACAACGTGCTGCCCGGCTGGTCAGCCCAGGCGCCAGTACGCCACCTGCTGGCACAGCATGCGGCGGTCATGGGTGCCCCGGGCGAAAACTCGGTGCAGCGCGTCAATGCCTCACTGGAGTTTTGCGGCAAGGTACTGGAGCACAGCCCGTTCCGGGCGCAACTGCAGCCACTGCTGGACAGTCTGGCGGAGCAGAACCGCCACTATCTGGCGCATGAATACTTCAACCGCGACTGGGCGCCGATGCACTTCTCGGACATGGCCAACTGGTTGACGCCGGCCAAGCTCAACTATGCCGGATCAGCCCAGGCCTTGCACAATCTTGATACGTTTGACCTGCGACCGGATCAGCGCGAACTGCTGGCAGGCATTGGTGATCCACTGTTCCGGGAAACCGTGCGCGACTATCTGGTCAATCGCCGCTTCCGCACTGACCTCTGGGTCAAGGGCGCACGTCGCCTGAGCCCGGCCGAGGTGGCACACCGCTGGGACCAGCAGCAAGTGCAGTTGCTGCAAGCCCGCGACCAGGTGACACTGACCCTGGACACGGCACAGGGCAAGCTGCAGCTATTGTCCCAGTACTATGAGCCGGTCCTCGATCTATTGGCCGACCTGCGCCCTCATGCGGTTGCCGAGTTGCGCGATGCCTTGCGCGACCGTGTCATGCCCAACGACTTGCACGAAGTCCTCGCGGTACTGCATGGCAGGCAACAACTGGCCCTGGTGCAGAATCAGGCGCAACAGGAAGCCGTCAGTGCGCGCTGCCAGGCCTTCAACCAGTACATGCGCACTCGTGCCATGACCAATGGCGACATTGCCTGTCTGCTCAGCCCGGCCACCGGTGGCTGCTTCACGGTCGGCCGCCTGCCGCAAGTGTTCATGGAAGGCTGGCGCAAGGAAGCGCTACGCGATGCCGAGCAACTGGCCGACTATGCCTGGAACATCCTGCAGCCGCAAGGTCAGCGCATGATGCGTGACGGCCAGGTGCTGGAAGCCGAAGCCGACAACCTGCAGGAGCTGCGCAAGCTGGCAGAGGCTTTCCTGAACGAGCTGCCACGCTATCAGGCCCTGCAGCTGGTCTGAGCTCGCCCTCAGGTCGTACGCCGCTGCACAAAGAACAGGCTGAGCCCCAGCAGCATGAACACCGCCCCAAAGCTGCGGTTTTGCCAGCGCACCGCGCGCGGCGTCACCAGCAGCTTGCGCAAGGCCTTGCCACTGAAGGCATAGCCGTGCATGACCACGATATCGGTGATGACCATGGTGGCCGCCATGACCAGCAGCTGCATCGCCACCGGCCGCCCCGGCTGCAGGAACTGTGGCAGCACCGCCACCATGAAGACAATGCCCTTGGGGTTGGTCAGGTTGGTCAGCATGCCGGCCATGAAGCGCTGGCCCCAGCCGCCACGCGCCTCTTTCAGCGCGTCTTCCACGGCATGGCCTTCCAGCATGCCGTGCTGGCTGCGCCATTGCTTCACGCCCAGGTAGATCAGGTAGAGCGCGCCCAGCACCTTGAGCAGCCAGAAGGCCGTCTCGGACGCCACCAGCAGCGAGCCCACACCCAGCCCGGCGATCAGCAGCACGCCCATCAGCCCGGCCTGCAGGCCCCAGATGGTGGCACTGGTGGCACGCACGCCGTAGACACTGCCATGGCTGATCGACAGGATCGCGCCGGATCCGGGCGACAACGAAATCAGCAATGACGCCATGGCAAAGGCGATCCAGGTCTGGGGTTCCATCAACTAGCTCCGGCAATCGGAAAAAACAGGACACAAACGACAAGGGGAACTGCTGGCAGCTCCCCTTGCGTGGATGACGTGGCTGCCAGCTTGCGCTGGCAGCCGTCAGGCGCGCTTACTTGGCGCGGCGTGCGTTGGCACCCACCACCGCCAGCGCGGTCTGGTTCAGCACGCGGCGCATGGTGGCGCTCGGCGTCAGGATGTTGGCCGGTGCGGCTGCGCCCAGCAGCATCGGGCCAATCGTCAGGCCGTGGCCGCCGGTGATCTTCAGCACGTTGAACAGGATGTTGGCGGCGTCCAGGTTCGGGCAGATCAGCAGGTTGGCGCTGCCGTTCATCTGGTTTTCCGGCAGGAAGCCATTGCGCAGCTCGGAGCTGAGCGCGCTGTCACCCTGCATCTCGCCTTCGCACTCGATGCCCGGCGCCAGCTTGCGGAAGGCCTGGTAGGCCTCGCGCATCTTCACCGCGCTGGCGCGGTTGCTGGTGCCGAAATTGGAATGCGACAGGAAGGCCACGCGCGGCTCGATGCCAAAGCGCTGCACTTCCTTGGCTGCCAGCAGCGCAATATGCGCCAGCTCTTCGGCCGTGGGGTTCTCGTTGACGTAGGTATCGGCCACGAACAGCGTCTGTTTTTCCAGGATCACGGCGTTCAGCGCAGCGAGCTTTTCGCCGGACTGGGTACCGATGATGTTGTTCACGGTTTCCAGGTGCTTGTCGTAGCTGCCGATGGTGCCGCAAACCATGGAGTCGGCATCGCCGAGCTTGACCGCCAGCGCCGCGATCACGGTATTGCTGCGACGCACGGCAATCTTGGCGGCTTCGGGCGACACGCCATGGCGGCCCATGCAGCGGTGGTACTCCTCCCAGTAGCTGCGGAAACGCGGGTCGTCTTCGGGATCGATCACGCCCACGCCCTCACCGATGCGGATATGCAGGCCGAGCTTCTGGATGCGGCTCTCGATGATGTCGGGGCGGCCGATCAGGATCGGTTCGGCAATGCCGTCATCCAGCGCCTGCTGGGCGGCGCGCAGCACGCGCTCGTCCTCACCCTCGGCGTAGGCGATGCGCTTCTGGCCGGCCGGCACGCTGCGCGCGCTGTTGAACACCGGGCGCATGAACATGCCGGTCTGGGTGACAAAGGTATTCAGCGAATCGCGGTAGGCGCGCAGGTCCTCGATCGGGCGCGTGGCAACGCCGGACTCCTGCGCCGCCTTGGCCACGGCCGGGGCAATGTGCAGGATCAGGCGGCTGTCGAACGGCTTGGGAATGATGTATTCCGGGCCAAAACTCAGCTCCTGGCCGACATAGGCATGCGCCACTTCGTCGCTGACTTCCAGCTTGGCCAGCTTGGCGAT
>JAAYCV010000009.1 GCA_012729605.1 Ramlibacter sp.
CACAGCTCCAGCACGGTGCCGCTATCGATCAGGTTGTCCATCACGATGCTCAGGTGCGATTCCCAGCCGGTGGCGATGCGGCGCACGCGCTGGGCAATGCGGCCGGTTTCGGTCAGCAGGCGCGCACCTTCCTGCAGCAGCTCCAGGCCGGCAGCGGTGGGAATGGCGCGGCGCCCCTGGCGGTTGAACAGCAGCACGTCGAGCGCGTCTTCCAGCTGGCGCACGCGGTAGCTGAGCGCGCTGGGCACCAGATCCAGTTCGCGCGCGGCAGCGGCAAAACTGCCGTGATCGGCAATCGCCTGCAGCATGCGCAGATTGGCCGGGTTGAGCTGGTCGTGCAGGTGGTCCAGATTCATGGTTCAAAAAATTTGAATGTTGACATCAATACACATCGTTATTGATTGATGGGACGAGTTCTACCATACACATCGTGGTTCGGCCAAGACGGGCTGCACCAGTTTTCACTCATTATTTTTCATACAGGTAATCATCATGTCCCAAACCACTGCTTTCCAGACTGCCTCTTCTTCGTCCAGCACCGCTGCCGATTCCGCCAACCTGATCGGCCGCCTGCTGCTGGCAGCGCTGTTCCTGCCTGCCGGTATCAGCAAGCTGACCGGTTTTGCCGGTACCGTGGGCTATATCCAGTCCGTCGGCATGCCCCTGCCAGAACTGGCCGCCATCGTCGGTGCAGCGGTTGAAATCCTCGGCGCGCTGGCCCTGATCGTCGGCTTCCGTACCCGCATTGCCGCGCTGGTGCTGGGCGGCTTCACGCTGGTGGCGAGCTTCTTCTTCCACGCCTACTGGTCTGCCCCGGCTGATGCGCAAATGGTGCAACAGCTGCTGTTCAACAAGAACATCGCTGTGGTGGGTGGCCTGCTGGTGCTGGCAGCCGCAGGTGCCGGTCGCCTGTCACTGGACGCACGCCGCGCCTGAGAGTTTGCTAAGCTAGCTGCCTGATTGTTTTCAGGAGCAGCTGCCCATGTCCGCCAAGATTGTTGTCGTCTACCATTCCGGCTACGGCCATACCCAGCGCATGGCGCAGGCCGTGGCCGACGGTGCCGGGGCCCGCGCCATCGCCATTGATGCCGATGGCAACCTGCCTGAACCGGCCTGGAAGCTGCTGGATGCGGCAGACGCCATCATTCTTGGCGCACCCACCTACATGGCCGGCCCGAGCTGGCAGTTCAAGCGCTTTGCCGATGCCACCTCCAAGAAGTGGTTCGTGCAGGCCTGGAAAGACAAGCTGTTTGGCGGCTTTACCAACAGCGCCGGCATGAACGGCGACAAGCAGGTCACGCTGCAGTACCTGCAGTCGCTGGCCAGCCAGCATGGCGGCCTCTGGGTCAGCCTGGGCCAGCTGCCCGCCAGCCACAAGGAGGCCGGCCGCAACGATCCCAACTACCTCGGTGCCTACGCCGGTGCCATGGCGCAGACGCCATCTGACGCCAGCGTGGAAGAGATGCTGCAAGGCGATCTGGATACCGCGCGGGCCTATGGCGAGCGCGTGGCTGCTGCTGCGGCGCGCTGGCAGCAAGGCTGAGTGCAATCACTTGCCTGCCATGGGTGCTTTGCAGACCGGGCAGCACCCATGGGCTACCATGACCCTCACCCACTGAACCCATCCTGTGTGAGGAGCAATCCATGGATACCTGGCTCGATTCCCTGATCACCGACACCCCGCAACAAGGCTTCGAGCTGGCGATCACGCTCAGCCGCCGCGGCGTCAAGTACACCCAGCCTGATCCGGTCGTACTGAAGGAGTTGCGTGCCCATTACGCTAACTCTGCCGATGCGCTGACCGCGGCATCGCATGTGGTCGCGGTCAACTTCCAGACTGTGGCTGCAGCCAACAACTACTGGCGCAAGTGACAAACCCTCCGGGCGCGGACGGCAGCAGGCCCGGCCGCTAAAATGCCCGGATGTTTGTCCATCTCCGCCTCCACTCCGAATTTTCTGTCGTCGACGGCACCGTCCGTATCGATGACGCCGTAGCCGCTGCCGCCAAAGACGGCCAGCCGGCCATGGCCCTGACCGACCTGAACAATATGTTCGGTGCGGTCAAGTTCTACAAGACTGCGCAGAAGAAGGGCGTGCAGCCGATACTGGGTGCCGAGGTGATGCTGGAAGACCTGCTGCCTCCGGTCAAGGACCGCCCGCTGCCGCGCGTGCTGCTGCTGGCGCAAGGGCATCAGGGTTATCTGAACCTGTGCGAGCTGCTGTCGCGCGGCTGGATCCATGCTGGCAACAAGCCACAGGCCAGCCTGCGCTGGGAATGGGTGCAGGAGCTGGCCGATGACCTGATCATGCTGTCGGGCGCGCAGGCCGGTCCGCTTGGCCCGGCGCTGCTGGCTGGCGACATGGAACAGGCGCACGCCGTGGCCATGCAATGCGTGCAGACTTTCCCGAACCGCTTTTATCTGGAGCTGCAGCGCGCCGGCCGCAGTACCGACGAGCCGCATGTAATCGCCGCAGTGCAGCTGGCGCAGCGCATGCAGCTGCCGGTGGTGGCCACGCACCCGATCCAGTTCCAGTCCCCGGCCGAGTTTGAGGCGCACGAGGCCCGCGTCTGTATCGCCGAAGGCGAAATCCTGGGCAACCAGCGTCGTCCGCGCCATTTCACGCAGCAGCAGTATTTCCACAGCAGCGCGCAGATGCAGGCGCTGTTTGCCGATATTCCCTCGGCGCTGGAAAACACCGTCGAGATTGCGAAGCGCACGCACCTGACGCTGACGCTGGGCAAGGCGCAGCTGCCGGACTACCCGATCCCCGATGGCCTGACCATGGACGAGTACTTCCGCCAGCTCTCCTACGAGGGGCTGGAGCAGCGCCTGCAGCATCTCTACCCCGATG
>JAAYCV010000069.1 GCA_012729605.1 Ramlibacter sp.
ACCGAAGATTACATTACCGGCCGTTTCGGCTGATCTGATTAGCAGGGAGAGGAGACTCGCATGTCGGAAAAACATTTGTCCAGCCAGTTCGATGCCGAACTCAACATGGTGACCAGCCAGGTCATGGAGATGGGTGGCCTGGTCGAGCAGCAGATGGCCCAGGCCGTCGAGGCGCTGCTGGAGCACAACCTGGAGGCCGCACGCGTCGTCGAACAGAACGAGCCCCGCGTCAACGAGATGGAAGTCGTGATCGACCACGAGATGACTTCCATCATCAGCCGCCGTCAGCCGACGGCGCGTGACCTGCGCCTGCTGATCGCGATTGCGCGCATCACGGCCAACCTGGAGCGCGCTGGCGACGAGGCCAACCGCATTGCCCGCAACGTGCAGAAGGTGCTGTCGCACGGCAACGCCCACCGTGTGCTGCCGACCTCCGAGCTGCGCATTGCGGCCCAGATGGCATCGGACCTGCTGCGCCGTTCGCTGGATGCCTTCGCGCGTCTGGATACGCGTATCGCGGTCGAGATCCTGAAGGCCGACACGCTGATCGACGTCGAATACGAAGGCTATCTGCGCAAGCTGGTGACCTACATGATGGAAGATCCGCGCACGATTGGCGTCAGCCTCGAGCTGATGACGGTGGCCAAGGCGCTGGAGCGTATCGGTGACCATTCCAAGAACATCGCCGAGAGCGTGATCTACATCGTGCAGGGTCTGGACGTTCGCCACAGCTCGGTGGAAGACATCGAAGACAAGCTGGTGTGAGCAGAGCGACGGACGACTGAAAGATGAGATTGCAGCCAAAAATCCTGGTAGTCGAAGACGAAGCGTCCATTGCCGAACTGATCGCAGTCAACCTGCGCCATAACGGCTATCAGATCACGTGGGCAACGGACGGCAAGAGCGCGCAGCGCGAGCTGGACGAAACCCTGCCTGATCTGATCCTGCTGGACTGGATGCTGCCGGGTGAAAGCGGACTGCTGCTGGCCAAGCGCTGGCGCGCCGATCCGCGGACCAAGACCGTGCCCATCATCATCCTGACGGCACGCGGTGACGAAAATGACCGCGTGGCCGGCCTGGATGTGGGGGCCGACGACTATATCACCAAGCCGTTCTCGACCAAGGAACTGCTGGCACGCATCCGTGCGGTGCTGCGCCGCCGTGCGCCGGAACCGGAAACCACGGTGCTGGAACTGGGCCAGCTGTCGCTGGATACCGGAACCTACCGCGTGCACTACGGCGACCAGCCGATCAAGCTGGGCCCGACCGAGTTCAAGCTGCTGCACTACATGATGCGCAATGCCGAACGCGTACATAGCCGCGCTCATCTGCTGGATCGGGTCTGGGGCGACCACGTGTTCATCGAGGAGCGTACCGTGGACGTGCATGTCAAGCGCCTGCGCGAGTCCATGGGGCCGGCCTCGACCATGATCGAGACAGTGCGCGGTGCGGGTTACCGCATTACTGCATTGAACGAGCCGGCTGCATCGCGTTAATGCGCCTGTTAGTGTGATAATTGTCATCATTGGTGGATATTTTTGTCTGCCACGGGATGACAAGTGACTGGCCAGGGTCTAGGCGGCCCTGGCCAGTTTTTTGATGGACTGACAGGAATCGCGAATGAGCATACGCATTGTCTGGATCGTGCTGTTGCACCTCGGTGGCCTGGGCCTGTCCTGGTATTTGCAGGACAGGCAGCAATTGGAGTCTGCACTGTGGGTGCTGACGGTGGTATTGCTGCTGGATGTCCTGCTGTTGCTGCTGGACGCCTGGCAGGGCCAGCGTCTGCTGAATTGGCTGCGCCACCAAATGCCCAGTCCCGAGCCGGATCTGCGCGGCATCTGGCAGGAGATGGAGGTGGCGGCCTACCGCAGCATGCGCAAGCAGCGCCGTCTGGTCGAGGATTCCGAGCGCCAGATGCTGGTGTTCCTGGATGCGCTGCGCGCATCCCCCAACGGCATCATCCTGGTCGATGAACTGGGGCATATTGAGTGGTTCAACCCGGCCGGCGGTGAGTTCTTCGGGCTGGAAAGTCCGCGCGACCATGGCCAGCATCTGGGCAACCTGGTGCGCGATCCGGCTTTCAGCCGCTACTGGGCGGCACAGGATGTGCAGCCGGCAGGCGTCACCATGAACGGCCGCCGCCATTCGCTGGAGCGTCCGGTGCGCCTGTCGGTGCAGGCCTTTCCGTTTGGCCAGGGTCGACGCATGCTGCTGGTGCGTGACGTGACGGCGGTAGAGCAGGCCGAACGCATGCGCCGCGATTTTGTGGCCAACGTCTCGCACGAGGTGCGTACACCGCTGACCGTGCTGTCCGGCTTCGTCGAGACCATGCAGAGCGTGCCGCTGACGCAGGAAGAAAGCCAGCGTTACCTGGAACTGATGGCGCTGCAGGCGCGTCGCATGCAGCATCTGGTGCAGGATCTGCTGACCCTGTCCCGGCTGGAAGGCAGCCCGCCGCCCGACCAGAGCGAGCGCGCCCACCTGGCCGAACTGCTCGAGATCGGCGTCAACGATGCGCGTGTGCTGACCGAGGTGCTGGCAACCGAAAAGGGCGAATTGCCGCATCGCATCCGCTGCGAGATCGAATCGGGCGTGCCGGAAGAGGTGTTTGGCAGTGTCAGCGAACTGCAGAGCGCGATCGGCAATCTGCTGAGCAATGCGGTGCGCTATACGCCGCAGGGCAGCGAGATTATTGCCGGCCTGAGCCGCACCGCTGAAGGCGGCGTGCAGCTGTACGTGAAGGACCACGGTCCGGGTATTCCGGCAGAGCACCTGCCGCGCATTACCGAGCGTTTCTACCGCGTGGACCGCAGCCGTTCGCGTGAAACCGGTGGTACCGGCCTGGGCCTGGCGATTGTCAAGCATGTGGCACAGCGCCATGGCGCACGCCTGCATGTGGAAAGCAAGCCGGATGATGGCGCCCGGTTTGCACTGGATTTCCCGGAGTACCGCCTGTACCGCCAGCACGAAGCGCTGCCGGCGCGTCCCGAGCTGTCGCCACGGCACTGATCTGCTCTGCAATCAGGCTGGCTGTTCCAGGGCACGGCGCGAAGCCTGCCGCAACAGCAGCAGGAACAGGCCGGCCACCAGTGCCATAGCCATCGACACCATGGCCCAGAAGGCATGCGGCCCGCGCCAGGCTGCCGGACCAAACCAGGCCAGCCAGTAGCCACCGCCCAGACCCAGTCCCCACAGCATCACGCTGTAGATCAGCGTGGGCAACCGTACCACGTGGTAGCAGCGCAGCAGGAACAGGCCGCAGACCTGGAAGGCATCGGCCAGATGGTAGCCGGCGACCAGCAGCAGCAGCGAGGCAGCTAGCTGCACCACGGCAGCATCCTGCACGTAGAGGCTGGCCATGGGTTCACGCAGCAGTGCCAGCAGCGTGGCAGACAGCCCGGCGCTGAGCAGCGTCAGCAGCAGCGTGCTGCGTTGCGCCAGCTGTGCCGAGGGCAGGTCCTGGCGACCCTGCCAAAAGCTGACGCGGGCGCTGCCGGCAATCGCCAGTGACAGCGGCCACATGTAGAGCAGGGCGGCGGTAGTGCTGGCAATCTGCTGCGCGGCCGAAGCGGTCTCGCCCATCGGCGCAATCAGCAGCGACATGGTGGTGAAGGAAGTCACTTCGACCCAGATCGCCATGCTGCTGGGCAGTCCAAGGGCGAGGAACTGACGCTGCAAGGACCAGTCCGGGCGCGGTGGGCGCTGTAGCAGCTGGTAGGGCCGGTACAGCGGGTGGCGTCGCAGCAGCCAGCCGATGACCAGCAGCAGCCCGATATGTGTGGCACAGGTAGCCCAGGCGCAGCCGGCTAGACCCAGTTCCGGTACACCCCAGCCGCCAAAGGCGAACCAGACCGTGAGCGGGATCTTGCACAGCAGCGCACCGCCCTGCAGCCGTGCTACCCAACGTGGCTGGCCAATGCTCTGGCTGAAGGTGTTGAAGGCGCGCACCAGCATGCTCATGGGCAGCGTGATCGCCTGGATCGCCAGGTAGTGGCTGACCGGCTGGTGCAGGTGCTCCGGCACCTGGGTCAGCTGCAGCAAGGCCGGGCTCAGCATCAGCAGTGTCACACCAATGACCGAGCAGATCAGCACCGCATACAAGGCCTGGCGCACGCTGTCGCCCAGACCGGATACCGCGCCCTGTCCATGCAGTCGGCCCCAGATCGGCAGCAGGCCTTGCACATAGCCCTGCAGGCCGATGCTGATGCTGATGTAGACGGCGGTGGCGATCGAGAGCGTGGCCAATGCCTGCGGGTCATACTGGCCGGCGACCAGGGTATCGGTGACGGCAAACGCCATCACGGCCAGCTGTCCGATCCAGATGGTGGCAGCATGGCTGCCAATGGCACGCAGGTCGAACAGCTTCACGTTGCTGGCAGATGGCGTCAGGGCAGGCGCCGGTACAGGTGGATCGCTTCGCT
>JAAYCV010000070.1 GCA_012729605.1 Ramlibacter sp.
ACCGAGTTTTCGCCCGGGGCACCCATGACCGCCGCATGCTGTGCCAGCAGGTGGCGTACTGGCGCCTGGGCTGACCAGCCGGGCAGCACGTTGTAGCTGATGTAAAGCACGCCACCGAGGCGCAGCTTGCGCCGGATGAAGTCAGTCAGGTGCGCGCGGTTCTCGTCGGAAATCCAGGACCAGATACCGTGCAGTGCGATGAAATCGAAATCGGGCAGGTCACTGCGACTGCAGAATTCGGCAAAGGATTGGTCGAAGATCTGGGCCTGGCTGCCGGTGACTTCGGCCAGCTCGCGGGCAAAACTGGCGTGATGCGGATTGAAGTCCGTGCCATACCATTGGGCCGTGCCGGCAGCCGCATGGGCGTTCAGGCTGATGCCCTGGCCAAACCCGAACTCGCAGGCCTGCCGGATATCCGGGAAAGCCAGGCCGGCCTGCAGGAAGGGAACCGCCAGCTGCGCCGGGTTCAGGTACGGGTAATAGCCATAGGTGTAGCCGATGTCACTGACATAGCCTTCGGACCAGGTTGCCATGGGAGATTCTTTGTGGATACTTGCTGGCCACCATTATTAGCCAGGGCCTCAGTGGATCAACGCTACGGTCGCCACAAACACCACAAAACCGATCCAGTGGTTCTGCGTGAAGGCGCGGAAGCAGCGCTCACGCTCGCGCGTGCGGATCAGCGCGTAGTGCCAGAGCACCTGGGCCACCGCGACCAGCAGGGTGATGCCCCAGATGGCCAGTTTCCAGCCCGGCGCATCGGCCTGGCCCAGGCCGGCGTACTGCCACAGCACGGTCCACCAGATCGCCGTATGTGCGGCGTACCAGAGCATGATCACCGGCACGTCCCAGTTTCCCAGCGTGATGGCCGATGTCTTCATGCCGATCTTCAGGTCGTCGTCGCGATCGACCATGGCGTATTCGGTGTCGTAGGCCAGCACCCAGCACAGGTTGGCGACCAGCAGCCACCAGACGACGGATGGCGTGCTGTTGAGTACGGCGGCAAAGGCCATCGGCAGGCCCATGCTGTAGGCGACGCCGAGCACCGCCTGCGGCATCGAGAAGAAGCGCTTGGTGAACGGGTAGATGATGGTGACGATGACGGCCGGGATCGACCAGAGGATGGTCAGCGTGTTGGTGGTGAGCACCAGCGCAAAGGCGATCAGCGTCAGCACCAGGCCGACCAGCAGCGCTTCCTTGACGCTGATGCGGCCGCTGGTGATCGGGCGGTTGACGGTGCGCTTGACGTGGCGGTCGAAATCGCGGTCGGCAACGTCGTTGATGCAGCAGCCGGCGCTGCGCATCAGGATGGTACCAGCGGTGAACACCAGCAGCAGGTGCCAGCCGGGAAAACCGCGTGCCGCCAGCCACAGGGCGGCCAGGGTTGGCCACAGCAGCAGCAGCCAGCCGGCCGGACGGTTCCAGCGGATCAGGTCCAGGTAAAGTCGGATTTTGTCTTGCATGGCTGCCGATTGTATGACGCCGGCATGACCGCCGGGTGTCAGGTCAGCCGTTGCACGCCGACCAGACGGCAGGCATAGACCTCGTTGCGCAGCGCGGCAATCGCCTCGTAGCGGGTAAAGCTGCGACGCCAGGCCAGCACCACGCGGCGGCTTGGCACGTCGCCATGTAAAGGGACATAGCGGATGAAGCTGGCATCGGTGTGATCCTGATCGCTTCGGAGCGGCTTGCGCGGCTTGGGTAGGGGTTTGCCGGCGGCATGCGCTTCCAGCTTTTCAGGCGGCACGCTGAGCGCCGGCACCAGCGTTACGCCCATGCCGGCAGCCACCATGTGCTTGATGGTTTCCAGCGAGGAGCCCTCGAAGCTCTTGCGGATGCCGTCGGAATGGCTGGAGTAGCGGGCAAATTCGGGGCAGACTTCGAGCACATGGTCACGGAAGCAGTGGCCAGAGCCCAGCAGCAGCATGTTTTCGCTGCGCAGCATGTCGGGATCGACCGATTCTGCCTCGGCCAGCGCGTGCGTGCTGGGCACGGCGGCCCAGAATGGCTCGTCGTACAGCGGTGCCGTGGCCAGGCCGGTGTCCTGGAACGGTTCGGCCAGGATGGCGCAGTCGATATCGCCCGAGCGCAGCATGTCCAGCAGCTTGGCGGTGAAGTTTTCCTGCAGGATCAGCGGCATCTGCGGCGTCTGCGCCATGTTCTGGCGTACCAGGTCGGGCAGCAGGTAGGGGCCGATGGTGTAGATGATGCCCAGGCGCAGCGGGCCCGACAGCGGATCCTTGCCGCGCTTGGCAATGTCGCGGATCAGGTTGGCCTGCTCCAGCACCACCTGCGCCTGGCGCACCACGTCTTCGCCCAGCGGCGTCAGCGAGATCTCGTTGGCGCTGCGCTCGAACAGCTTGACGTCGAGCTCCTCTTCCAGCTTCTTGACCGCGACCGACAGCGTTGGCTGCGTGACAAAGCAGGCTTCGGCGGCCTTGCCGAAATGCTTTTCGCGGGCAACGGCAACGATGTACTTGAGTTCGGTAAGGGTCATGACGCTGGTGCCTGGCTGGTAGTAGGATGATCAGGCCCCATGGTAGCAAACCCGTGCGTGGGCATGGGCTGGCGCAGGCATTGCCCCGGCCGGGCCGGATGTATCAGGATATACCCTGCATCTGCAGACAAATGTCGCCACGCCGCTTTCAAGTTGGCCAAAATCGGGATATAAACCGAAATCGAACGATCGTGCTAAACATGAAGCAGCTGCCGGATGGAGAGCACAGACAGAACACAAGGGACAAGCAATGAGTGCATTTACCGACAGCCGCCCGTGGCTGAAGCAGTATCCTGAAGGCGTGCCCGCCGATGTCGACCTGAACCGTTACAGCTCGCTGGTGCAGCTGCTGAACGAGAGCTTTGTGCGCCACGCCGACAAGCCGGCCTACACCATGATGGGTCGTGACATGACCTACGGCGAGCTGGACCGTGCCAGCCGCTCGCTGGCGGCCTATCTGCAGCAGTTGCCGGGCATGCAGGCGGGCGACCGTGTGGCGGTGATGATGCCCAACATCCTTCAGTACCCGATTGCCGTGGCGGCGATCCTGCGTGCCGGCCTGGTGCTGGTCAACGTCAACCCGCTCTATACCGCGCGCGAGCTGGAACACCAGTTGAAGGATTCCGGTGCCAAGGCGATCATCATCATCGAGAACTTTGCCCACACGCTGGAGCAGTGCCTGTCGCATACCGATGTGCGCCACATCGTGCTGGCTTCCATGGGTGACCGCATGGGCGGGCTCAAGGGCGCGCTGGTCAACTTTGTCGTGCGCAAGGTCAAGAAGATGGTGCCGTCCTTCCAGCTGCCCAATGTGGTGCGCTTCAACGATGCGGTATCGCGCCATGCGCCGACAGCGCTGCGTGAAGTGACGCCGGGGCCGGAAGACCTGGCTGCGCTGCAATATACCGGCGGCACCACCGGCGTCGCCAAGGGTGCCATGCTGCTGCATCGCAATATCCTGGCCAACGTGCTGCAGTGCGGGGCCTGGTACCAACCGGGCCTGGCACGCCGCCAGCTGCACCACCAGATCGGCTTTGTCTGCGCGCTGCCGCTGTACCACATCTTCGCGTTTACCGTGAACATGATGCTGTGCACCGAGATGGGCGGCAAGAACATCCTGCTGCCCAACCCGCGTGACCTGGATGCCGTGCTCAAGGAGCTGCAGAAGCATGTATTCCACAGCTTCCCTGGCGTGAACACGCTGTTCAACGGCCTGGCGCACCATGCCGATTTCAACAAGGTCGACTGGTCGCACCTGCGCGTGACGGTGGGCGGCGGCATGGCGGTACAGCGCGCCGTGGCCAAGGACTGGTACGAAAAGACCAACTGCCCGATCTGCGAAGGCTATGGCCTGTCCGAGACCAGCCCGGTGGCGAGCTGCAACCCGGTCACCAACCCCGAATTCACCGGTTCCATCGGCGTGCCGGTGCCGAATACCTGGATGAAGCTGGTCGATGAGGATGGCCATGATGTCGAGGAACTGGGCGAGCGTGGCGAGATTGCCATCAAGGGCCCGCAAGTCATGGCCGGCTACTGGCAGCGTCCGGAAGAGACTGCGCGCTCCATGACGCCGGACGGCTATCTGCTGACCGGTGACATCGGCGTGGTGGACGAGAAGGGCTACTTCACCATCGTCGACCGCAAGAAGGACATGATCCTGGTCAGCGGCTTCAACGTCTACCCGAACGAGGTGGAAGACGTGGTGGCGCTGCTGCCGGCGGTGCAGGAGTGTGCCGTGATCGGCGTGCCTGACGAGAACTCGGGCGAGGCGGTCAAGCTGTTCGTGGTGCTGCGTCCGGGCCAGACCCTGACCGAGAAGGAGATCAAGGCGCATTGCCGTGAAAACCTGACGCGCTACAAGCAGCCGCGCCAGATCGAGTTCCGCGATGCGCTGCCGAAGACGCCGATCGGCAAGATCCTGCGCCGCGCCCTGCGCGACGAGGAACTGGCGAAGCAGGCCTGAGTTGCAGTCGTCATGATGCGCGCGCGTTTTCGTGCTAGGCTGCAGCCATGATCCTGTTCATTGTCAAATGGCTGCTCTACGCGGGCGCCCTCATGGTGGTCTCCCACCTGGTCAGCGGCATCACCATTGCCAGCTACGGTTCTGCCGTGCTGGCGGCGGTGGTGATTGCGCTGCTGGACCTGGTGCTGGGCTCCCTGCTCAAATTGCTGACCCTGCCGCTGACCATCATTACGCTCGGGCTGTTCCTGATCGTGATCAATGCGCTGCTGTTCTGGGCGGCTGGCAGCATGCTGTCCGGCTTCCAGGTAGCCGGTTTCTGGACGGCCGTGATCGGTGCCATCCTCTATTCGCTGCTGTGCATGCTGGTGGATGCGCTGCTACGGCGTGCTGCCTGAGTCGACGCTTTCCCAGTAGCCTGGCTGCTGGTAGCTGGCCTTGAGAAAGTCGATCCACAGGCGCAGGCGCAGCGGCAGCAGCTTGCGCTGCGCAAACACGGCGTAAATGCCATTCGGCGGGGCCGTATACGGATCCAGCAGTGACTGCAGCCGACCAGCGGCAATATCGCCGGCCACTTCCCAGGTGCTGCGCCAGGCAATGCCGTGGCCTTGCAGGCACCAGGTATGCAGCACTTGGCCATCGCTACAGTCCAGCGGACCGCTGGGCTTGATATAGAACGCTTCGCCATTTTCCTGGAACGCCCAGCCGCGCGTCTGCGAGGCTTCGCTGCTGAGCGTGAGGCACTGGTAGCGGCCGGCATCGAGCAGTTCGCGCGGATGCTGCGGCGTTCCGTGGCGCTGCAGGTAGGCTGGCGTGGCCACGCACAGGCGGCGGTTGTCGGCCAGGCGCGTGATCACCAGTGAGGAGTCCGGCAGGTCGCCGACGCGCACGGCACAGTCATAGCCTTCGGCCGCCAGGTCCACCACGCGATCGCTCAGGTTCAGCGAGATGCGCACTTCCGGGTGCAGTTCGTGGAAGCGCAGCACCAGCGGCGCCACATGGCGGCGGCCAAAGCCGGCTGGTGCCGTGATGCGCAACTGGCCGCTGGCGCGCACGCTGCCGGCGCTGACGGCGGCTTCCATATTGGCAATATCGGCCAGGATGCGCTGGCTTTCTTCCAGAAAGGCGCTGCCCTCCGGTGTCAGGCTGATGCGGCGCGTGGTGCGGACCAGCAGCTTGACGCCCAGATGCGCCTCCAGCGCGTCCATGCGGCGGCCTATCATCGAGGCGGCCACGCCTTCGGCCTGGGCGGCGGCCGTCAGGCTGCCACGCTGGGCCACGGCGACAAAGGTTTCGATGTGCTTGAGCTTGTCCATCGTCAGGCAGGCCAGTGGGCTGCAGCAGAAATCCGTCAAAAACAGGAGAAAAAACGGGGAAACGCCGGGCACGGATTGCAGTAATATGCAGCACCTTCATCCTGATACCTGCAGGCCGGCAAGAGGATATTACCCGAGCGCCGCGCCCTCCGACCATGACTTCGCTCGAGCTCACCCTGATCTACCTGCTGGCCGCCGTGCTGGGGGTGGTCATTTTCAGGGCGTTCCGGCTGCCGCCGATGCTGGGTTACCTGATGGTCGGTGTGGTGATCGGCCCGAACATGCTGGCGATGGTGGAGAACAGCACGCGCATCCAGCACTTGGCCGAGTTTGGCGTGGTGTTCCTGATGTTCGTGATCGGGCTGGAGTTCAGCCTGCCCAAGCTGCGTACCATGCGGCGCCATGTGTTCGGGCTGGGCGCGATGCAGGTCGGCCTGACCATGGTGCTGAGTACGCTGGTGTTGCTGGGCCTGCGCTGGTTCTGGCCGGAGCTCTGGCACCTGTCCTGGCAGGGCACGCTGGCGCTGTCCGGCGTGCTGGCCATGAGCAGCACCGCCATCGTCGTCAAGCTGATGGCGGAACGGCTGGAGCTGGACAGCGAGCACGGCCGCCGCGTGATGGGCGTGCTGCTGTTCCAGGACCTGGCCGTGGTGCCCTTGCTGATCCTGATTCCGGCCCTGGGTGCCAATGACGATGACATGGCGCTGGAGCTGCTGCTGGCGCTGCTCAAGGCCGCAGCCGCCGTCACCATCCTGCTGACGATGGGGCGGCAGCTGATGCAGCGCTGGTTGTTTTTCGTTGCCAGCTACCGCAGCAACGAGCTGTTCATGCTCAACGTGCTGCTGATCACGCTGGGGCTGGCCTGGTTGACCCAGCTGGCCGGACTTAGCCTGGCGCTGGGTGCCTTCATCGCCGGCATGCTGATTGCCGAAACCCCTTACAAGTACCAGGTGGAGGCCGATATCCGGCCCTTCCACGACCTGCTGCTGGGGCTGTTCTTCATCACCATCGGCATGCTGCTGGACTGGCACGAGGTGGTAGACCACTGGGGCTGGGTGCTCGGCCTGCTGCTGGCGGCGTTGCTGTTCAAGCTGGTGCTGGTCTGGCTGTGCGCGCGCATTCTGGGCGCGACCGAGGGCGTGGCCCTGCGCACTGGCCTGTATCTGGCGCAGGCTGGCGAATTCGGCTTTGTGCTGCTGAACCTGGCCTTGCACAACAAGCTGCTGCCGTCTCCGCTGTTCAACGCCGTGCTGGCCAGCATGGTGCTGTCCATGATCGCCGCGCCCTTCATCATCATGTACAGCGATGCGCTGGTGCTGCGGCTGGCGCGCAACGAATGGATGACCGAAGCGCTGCAGATGACGAATATCGCGCGCCAGAGCATGGGGCGCAGCGGCCACATCATCATCTGCGGCTATGGCCGCGTCGGCCAGAGCCTGGCGCGCCTGCTCGATGCCGAATCGATTCCGCATATCGCGCTGGACCTGGATCCGGAGCATGTACGCCAGGCCAGTGCCGCCGGCGCGCCGGTGGTGTACGGCGATGCCTCGCGCATGCCGGCGCTGACGGCAGCCGGGCTGTCACGCGCCAGTGCCGTGGTCATCACCTTCAACAGCCTGCCGATGACGCTGCAGGTGCTGCACCAACTGCGCACGCAGGCGCCGCAGCTGCCGGTGATCGTGCGCACCGAAGACGATCGGCATCTGGAAACGCTGCGCGCCGCCGGGGCCAGCGAGGTGGTGCCGGAGGCGCTGGAAGGCAGCATGATCCTGGCCAGCCATGCACTGGCGTTGACCGGCGTGCCGCTGCGCCGCGTGCTGCGGCTGGTACAGATGCAGCGCGCGCAGCGCTATCGCCTGTTGCGCGGCTATTTCCGCGGAGCCGATGAAGCCCTGCACGGCGAGGAGGAGCTGGATGGCAGCCAGGAAAAGCTCAGTGTGCTGCAGCTGCCGGAAAGCTCGGCCACGATCGGCATGACGATCTCGGACCTGATGCCGATGCTGGAGCGCTACCAGGTGGCGCTGGTCAGCCTGCGCCGCGCCAACGGCGTGTCGCTGGCACCACGGCCGGAAATGCTGGTGCAGCCCGAAGACACGCTGGTGCTCAGCGGCCGGCAGCTGGATCTGGCCGAGGTCGAGGAACTGCTGACGCGCTGAGGCTGCCCGCGCTTGCACGGAGAGCAGTCGATTTTTGCCAGTTGGCGGTATCGGTATTGCCATGCGCCGCGGCTACACTTGGGTGTATTGCCCCATTTCCTGATTGCCGGAGCCTTGCCATGAGCACCACCGAATACAACGTCCGGGACTACCTGCGCAGCCATATCCGTACCGTGTCCAACTGGCCGGCCCCCGGCGTGCAGTTCCGCGACATCACGCCGCTGCTGCAGGATCCGCGCGTGTTCCGCATCCTGATCGATGCCTTTGTGCACCGCTACATGGATCCGGCGCTGCGTCCTGATGTGGTGGCCGGGCTGGATGCGCGTGGTTTCATCATCGGCTCGGTGCTGGCCTATGAGCTCAACGTCGGTTTTGTGCCGATCCGCAAGCAGGGCAAGCTGCCCTACGAGACGGTGGAAGAAAGCTACGAGCTGGAATACGGCGTGGCCACGGTCGAATTGCATACCGATGCCGTGCATGCCGGCCAGCGCGTGCTGCTGGTCGATGACCTGATTGCCACCGGCGGCACCATGATGGCCGGCTGCAATCTGCTGCGCCGCCTGGGTGCTGACATCATCGAAGGGGTGGCGATTGTCGATTTGCCCGAGCTGGGTGGCAGCCAGCGCCTGCGTGGCGCCGGCCTGGAACTGTTCACCCTGGTCGATTTCGCCGGCCACTGAGGCTGTACATGTCTTGTTACGCTTGGCATTGAACAAGCGTGGCCGTAGCGATATCCAAGCAGCATGCCCATCCGCAATGGCAGGAGGGCGCTTGCAACAGGAGTCCGTCATGGCAACCGATCATTCTTCCCCTTCGCGCTGGCACCAGCGCCTGCTGCTTGGCCTGGGCGTGGCCGGCGGCCTGCTGCTGACCGGCTGTGCCGTGCACACTTCCAGCCCGCGCGTATTGCATACGGCAGACGGTCAGGTGCTGGAATATGCCGAAGGCGAGCAGGGCTATGTGCTGCAACAGCCTCCGGCACCGCTGCAGGAGACAATCACGGTGCGCCCATCCGTCAACGTGGTCTGGATGCCGGGCGTCTGGCTCTGGGGCGGCAGCAGCTACTACTGGCGTGCCGGCTCCTGGGTGCGGCCGCCGGCCGGCTACTACGGCTGGACTTCCGGCTACTGGCGCCATACGCCGCGCGGCTATCTCTGGCAGAACGGCTACTGGAACCGGGGCAGCGGCTTGTACCGCCATCAGGCACCGCGTTATCGCTACGACCGGGATGACCGCTACGACCGTTTCGATCGCGATGGTCGCCGTCCGATTGGCAGCCGTCCCGTGGTGCGACCGGACCGTCCGGATGGCGTGCGACCCGGCACGCGTCCGGATCGTCCGGTGATCGGCGACGGTACACGTCCGAACCGCCCGGATCGTCCGAACCGCGCTGACCGTCCGGATCGACCCGATGGCTGGCAACGCGGCGAGCGTCCGCGCAACCGGCCCGATGGCGTGCGCCCGGATCGTCCGCAGCGGGTGCTGCCGGATGGCACGCGACCGCAACGCCCGGCCGGCATGCGTCCGGAAGGGCCGCGTGCCCAGCGTCCCGATGGCATGCGCGGACAGCGCCCGGAAGGCGTGCAACGGGCACCACGTGCACCACGCGCCGAGGGCATGCAGCGCATGCGCCCGTCCGGCATGGGCAGCGGCAGTCCGATTCGCGACCGCATCAACGCGCGCTGATCCTTGCCGGATACGACAAAGGCCTGCCAGGGCAACCCGGCAGGCCTTTGCCATGTCAGCGCAGACTGGGGAATCAGTCCTGGCTGCTGTTGCGGATCAGGTAGTCGAAGGCCGACAGCGAGGCCTTGGCACCTTCACCCATGGAGATGATGATCTGCTTGTACGGCACCGTGGTGCAGTCGCCAGCAGCAAACACGCCCGG
>JAAYCV010000010.1 GCA_012729605.1 Ramlibacter sp.
CATCACGGGATCGGCCTGTCTGTTTATGGGGAAGAGGGCGGCCAGCGCCGGATCAGCTTCAGTGCGCCGGCTGCTTGCCGCGCATTTTCTGCACCAGCGTCACCACCGCCAGCACGATGGCACCGGCAATCACGCCGACCACCAGGTTGGTCACCATGCCGGTGATGGAGCCGACCATGCCGCCCCAGTCCAGCGTGACTTCGTGCAGCCAGCTCACCAGCGGACCAATGCCGTGCGCTAGGATGCCACCACCGACCAGGAACATCGCCAGCGTGCCGAAGAAGGACAGGCCGCGCATCAACCACGGCGTGCCCTTGAGCAGCACATTGCCCAGCCAGCGGCTGAAAGCGCCAGATTTCTGGCTCAGGTACAGGCCGGCATCATCCAGCTTGACGATACCGGCTACCAGGCCGTACACGCCAATCGTCATCAGGATCGCCATGGCGACCACCACCAGGATTTGCGTGCTCATGGCGGCGCCTGCCACCGAGCCCAGCGTCAGCACGATGATTTCGGCTGACAGGATGAAGTCGGTGCGGATCGCGCCCTTGATCTTCTCCTGATCGGCTGCCACCACGTCGACGGCCTGATTCTGCGCCACCACCTCCGCGTGATGCGCATCGGCTTCTTCCTTGCCGTGCAGGAACTTGTGTGCCAGCTTTTCCACGCCTTCGTAGCAGAGGAACAGGCCGCCCAGCATCATCAGCGGCGTGTTCAGCCAGGGCGCAAAGGCGCTGATCAGCAGTGCCAGCGGCACCAGGATCGTCTTGTTGACGAAAGAACCCTTGGCCACCGCCCAGACCACCGGCAGCTCGCGGTCGGCCTTGACGCCGGTGACTTGCTGCGCATTCAGCGCCAGGTCGTCGCCGAGCACGCCCGAGGTCTTCTTGACCGCGACCTTGGTCATGGCGGACACGTCATCAAGCAGGGCGGCGATATCGTCGATCAGGATCAGGAGGCTGGAGGCCATGGGGCACCTTTCTGGAAAATTCTTGTTGCTGGCGAAATTGTAGGGAGATTGCGGCCGCTGCGCATGTCAGCCAGCGCCGATAGTGTGTTTGCCGGCTTCGGAAATCGTGATGTGCGGCAGGATGTCACGGACACGAAAAAACGCCTGTGTCGCAGGGACACAGGCGTTACCAGACCTGAAGCTTCAGGTACGCAGGATTACAGGGCGATCACGCCGCCGTCCTTGCGCGTCACCACCACGGTTGCGGAACGCGGGCGCTTGTGGCCCTTGTGGTGGCTGGTGATGCCCGGCTGGTTGCCCGGCCAGTGGCTGGTGAAGGTGTTGGTCGCGAAGTCGCCCTTGTCCTCACCCGGGTGCTGCACGTTGAAGAACAGCGTCTTGCCGTCCGGCGTGACCACCACACCGGTGATTTCGCAGTCGAACGGGCCCACCAGGAAGCGGCGGATGTTGTCTTCGGTCGGCTTGGCACCCATGATGGTTTCCTGGCCTTCCTTGGTCGTCACCTTGCCACCGTCACCCACTTCACCCGGGATGGCCGCCAGCATCATGCAGTTGGTCACGTCGGTGTAGGCGCCGTCGTCGGTCTGGATCCACAGCAGGCCGGCACCGCCGTCCTTGCGCTCGTCGAAGTACAGGCCGTCCGGGCTGGAGAAGTCGTTGGCGGCGGTCAGGCCGGACAGGTTCTCGCTCTTGTTCTTGTGGCCATCCGGCAGTTCGGTCGCAGAGCCGAACACATAGATGTCCCACTGGAACTTGGTACCAGCCTGGCTGCCTTCTTCCTTCCAGCGCACGATCTGACCGTTCTGGTTGATCGGACGCGGGTTGGCGGCGTTCAGCGGGATCTTCACGCCGTCACGCTGCGAGTTGTTGGTCATGGCCATGTAAACCTCGTTGTTTGCCGGGTTTACGCCACCCCACTCGGGACGGTCCATCTTGGTGGCGCCCATGATGTCGGCAGCCAGACGGCAGTGCATCACCACGTCGCCCTGGTCGGCGAAGGGGTAGGTCTTGTTGCTGGCGTCCAGGCCGTTCTTGCCGTGGGTCAGTTCCAGCCACTCACCGGTGCCATCGTCATTGAACTTGGCCACGTACAGCTTGCCCTTGTCCAGGTACTTGTCGCCAGCGGCTGCGCCGCCGTTCACGTCAGCCGGATCCCACTTGGCGTCGGACACGAACTTGTACACGTATTCGTTGCGGGCATCGTCACCAGAGTAGATCACGATCGGCTCGCCAGCCTTGGCCGGAGCGGGCCATGCGCCTTCGTGGTTGAAACGGCCCAGGTAGGTACGCTTGACCGGCGTGCTGTCCGGACGGAACGGATCGATTTCGACCACCCAGCCAAAGGTGTTGAAGATGTTGCGGTAGTCGTCCTTGGCGGCAGCAGCCGTCACGCGGCTGTTCCAGCGCTGAAAGCGCTCGCCTTCGGCGCTGTCCCAGCCGTAGGGGTTCTTGCGACCTTCGGGCAGGCCGTAGCGCTTCAGTGCCACCACTTCAGACTCGGTACGCTTGGCATCGTCTTCGGCGGCGCGGCCGATCACGTTCAGGAAGTTCTCTTCGCAGGTCAGGTAGGTGCCCCAGGGCGTGTAGCCGCAGGCGCAGTTGTTGTTCATGCCGAAGGCTTTCTTGCCATCGCTAGACAGCTTGTTGACCATCTTGGTGTTGCCGGCAGCCGGGCCACCAAACACCATCGGGGTCTCGGAGTGGATGCGACGGTTGTACTTGGAACCGCGTACCATTTCCATGGCGTTGCCGCCATTGCGCTTGACTTCGGAAACGCTGGCGCCGTGGGCGTAGATTTCCTTGATCACTTCGTCAGCCGGGCGAACGCCATCGGTCACGGTGCGGCCATTGGCGTGCAGGCCGTAGGGGGCCACCACGTATTCGTGGTTCACGCACAGCAGACCGTGGGCGGATTGCCGGTCGTCGAACTTGCCATCCGTCATGCCGAAATAGTACATGCCGTCATGGCCGTCACCGATACGACGCTGGTAGGACTCGGAAGTTTCCAGGCCCTTGTCGCCCCAGGAGGTGTCGCCAAAGTGCATCGGGTCGCCCAGTGCGTGCAGGATGCTGACTTCGTAGCCGTCGGCAACCGTCACCAGG
>JAAYCV010000011.1 GCA_012729605.1 Ramlibacter sp.
CTGCTCGGTACCGGCACCGGCCTGGCACCTTGGATGTCCATCATCCGCGACCCGGAAACCTACGAGCGCTTCGAGAAGGTGGTTCTGGTGCATGGCGTGCGCTTCATCAATGAACTGGCCTATCGCGACTACATCACCAAGGAGCTGCCCGAGCACGAATTCCTGGGCGAAATCGTGCGCGAGCAGCTGGTCTACTACCCGACCGTCTCGCGCGAGCCGTTCGAGCGCGAAGGCCGCATCACCACCCTGATCGAGAGCGGCCAGATGGCGCGCGAACTGGGGCTGCCCGAGCTGAACCCCGAAACCGATCGCGTGATGATTTGCGGTAGCCCGCACATGCTGCGCGACCTGAAAGCACTGTGCGAAGCGCGCGGCTTCAAGGAAGGCAACACCACCACACCGGGCGATTTCGTGATCGAACGCGCCTTTGTGGAAAGCTGATCCCTGCACGGCAGCTGATCTGACAAGCCCGGACGATGCCTGCATCACCGGGCTTTGCTGTCTGGTGGCGCTGCAAGACGAGAATCCCCGGCATGAAGAAAACCCTGCTCATCCTGCTGGCCGTGCTGATCGCACTGGCGCTGCCGGTTTATGGCTCGCGCCAGGCAATCGAGGCACTGGAGCGGCACCAGGAACCCGGCGGTCTGGCGATGAACCTGGCCTGGTGGGTCACCCAGCTGCCCGGTTATGGCGCCTTCACCGATGTGCCGCGTACCCGTCTGGCCGTTGCCGTGCACCAGCTGCACGACGGCGCCGAATTTGGCGATCTGCCGCAGCAACAGCAGCGCGGAGAGCGCCTGCTGCAGCGCCTGCAGCCCTGGCTGGATCAGATACCGCAAGATACGCTGACACTCAAGGCGCAGCAGCTGGCGCTGGCCACGCTGGTGCGCATGCCGCGGCAGCCGGCTGGCCTGGCGGCGCAGCTGGAGCAATCGCTCGGCACGGCGCTACAGGCACCCACCGCCGCGCAACAGCCAGCCATGCTGCGCCTGCAGGCGGCCGAAGCGCTGGCGCTATCGGCCGCGCGCCGCCAGGATGCAGCCACGGCCAGCCAGTGGCAGGCCTACGCCTGGGAGGCGGTGCCAGCCCCGACCGACATCAAGGCGCAGACGCTGGAAAACACCGCACGCAGCCTGATTCCGCTGCGCATCGCGCTGGCCGCCTGCCAGCCGGGCCAGCCAGCTCCGGCCTTCGATGCCGCACGCCAGGCGCTGGCGCATGGCTATGACATCCGCCAGCTGCGCCGCCAGTACCAGAGCGGCTGGGACCGGCCGCTGCTGCTGCAGGCAGAACAGCCCGGCACGGCCGAGGGTTGCAGCGCGCTGGCCAAGGAATACCAGCAGCTGCTGACGGCGCCGCAGCCGTCCACGCCACGCTGAGCGGATCACGGTGGGATAATAGCCAGCCATGAAGATCTTCCGTGGCTACCGCCTCCCGCCGGACGCACCGCCGTGCGCCCTTACCATCGGCAATTTTGACGGCGTGCACCGTGGCCACCAGGCCATGCTGGCACTGCTGCGCAACGAGGCGCGCCACCGCGGCCTGCCCAGCTGCGCCATGACCTTCGAGCCGCACCCGCGCGACTTTTTTGCCGAGCAGTTCCAGAACCCGGAGCTGGCGCCAGCGCGCATTGCCACGCTGCGCGACAAGCTGTGCGAGCTGTCCAACAA
>JAAYCV010000071.1 GCA_012729605.1 Ramlibacter sp.
CCTACATGATGGAAAAGCTGACCCAGGAAATGGCCGATGCCGCCTGGAAGATCATCGAGGAAGTGGACGCCATGGGCGGCATGACCAAGGCCGTGGACAGCGGCTGGGCCAAGCTCAAGATCGAGGCCGCCGCTGCCGAGAAGCAGGCGCGCATCGACTCCGGCAAGGACGTCATCGTCGGCGTCAACAAGTACAAGCTGGCCAAGGAAGATCCGGTCGAGATCCTGGAAGTGGACAACGTCAAGGTGCGCGAGTCGCAGGTGGCCCGCATCAACCAGATCAAGGCCTCGCGTGACAGCGCGGCCGTGCAGGCCGCTCTGGACGCCCTGACGGCCGCCGCCGAATCCGGCGAAGGCAACCTGCTGGATCTGGCCATCAAGGCATCGCGCCTGCGTGCCACCGGTGGCGAGATTTCCGACGCGCTTGAAAAGGCATTTGGCCGCCATCGTGCGGATACGCAAAAGGTGACTGGTGTGTACGCTGCTGCTTATGATTCGGCCGAAGGCTGGGAAAAACTCAAGGAAGAAATCAACCAGTTCGCCGAGCAGCAGGGCCGCCGTCCGCGCGTGATGGTCGCCAAGCTGGGCCAGGACGGCCATGACCGCGGCGCCAAGGTGGTGTCCACTGCCTTTGCTGACCTCGGTTTTGACGTCGACATTGGCCCGCTGTTCCAGACGCCGGAAGAGTGCGCACGCCAGGCCGTCGAGAACGACGTGCACGCGATCGGCATCTCCACGCTGGCTGCCGGCCACAAGACGCTGGTGCCGGCCATCGTCAACGAACTGAAGGCGCAGGGCGCTGACGACATCGTGGTGTTCGTCGGCGGCGTGATTCCGCGTCAGGACTACGACTACCTGTACGAAGCTGGTGTCAAGGGCATCTACGGCCCGGGTACGCCGATCCCGGTCAGCGCCAAGGACGTGCTGGAACAGATCAAGGCAAGCCTGTCCTGATCCATGTTGCCAGCAGTTCCCGCCATCCTGGAAGCCATCCTGCACGGTGACGCCCCGCGTCGCCGTCGCGGCATCGCCAAGGCGATCACGCTGCTTGAATCCACCCGCGCCGATCACCGTGCGCTGGCCGACGAGCTGCTGACAGCCTTGCTGCCGCATACCGGCAAGGCGCTGCGCCTGGGCCTGAGCGGTGTGCCGGGCGTGGGCAAGTCGACCTTTGTCGAGACCCTGGGCCTGCACCTGACCGGTCTGGGCCTCAAGGTGGCTGTGCTCGCGATCGATCCGTCTTCCAGCGTGTCCGGTGGTTCCATCCTGGGCGACAAGACCCGCATGGAACGCCTGAGCCGCGAGCCCAATGCCTATATCCGTCCCAGCCCGAGCAGCTGCAACCTGGGTGGTGTCGCCGAGAAGACGCGCGAAGCCATGCTGGTGTGCGAGGCGGCCGGCTATGATGTGGTGATCATCGAGACCGTCGGTGTCGGCCAGTCCGAAACCGCGGTGCACGATATGGCCGACATGTTCGTGGTACTGCAGCTGCCGAATGCCGGCGATGACCTGCAGGCGATCAAGAAGGGCGTGATGGAAATGGCCGATCTGGTCGTGATCAACAAGGCCGATATCGATCCGGTGGCTGCCACGCGCGCTCAGGCCCAGATCACTTCCAGCCTGCGCCTGCTCGGCTTTCATGGTCGCCACGACGACAACGATGCGCCCCAGTGGCAACCGCGTGTGCTGCAGATCAGCGCACTCGAGGGCACGGGGGTCGAGGATTTCTGGGCTGCGGTCGAAGAGTACCGCGGCATCAATACCGGCAACGGCAAGCTGGCGCAGCGTCGCCAGCAGCAGTCGCAGGCCTGGATGTGGGAACGCATCGATGCCGGCCTGAAGGATGCCTTCCGCACCCATGCCGGCGTGTCCGGCCAGCTGCCCGCGCTGTCGCAGCGTGTGCAGGAGGGTTCGCTGGCGGCCTCGACCGCGGCGCGCCAGCTGTTGCAACTGTTCCAGTCCGGGCCGCAGGCCTGAGGCCGGCAGCCATTCCTGTTTGTACCTGTTTCAATCTTTCCATTTTTAAAAACCAAAGGATCCGAGATGAAGGCAATTCTTGACCAACTTGATCAGAAGCGCGAAGCCGCCCGACTGGGTGGTGGCCAGCGACGCATCGATGCGCAGCACGGCAAGGGCAAGCTGACCGCGCGCGAGCGTATCGAGGTACTGCTCGACGCCGGTACGTTCGAGGAATGGGACATGTTCGTGGAGCACCGCTGCACGGACTTTGGCATGGAACAGAGCCACATTCCGGGTGACGGCGTGGTGATCGGCTACGGCACCATCAACAACCGCCTGGTGTTCGTGTTCAGCCAGGACTTCACCGTGTTCGGCGGCGCGCTGTCCGAAGCGCACGCAGAAAAGATCTGCAAGCTGATGGACCAGGCCATGAAGGTCGGTGCACCGGTGATCGGCCTGAACGACTCCGGCGGTGCCCGTATCCAGGAAGGCGTGGCCTCCCTGGCCGGTTACGCCGAAGTGTTCCAGCGCAACGTGATGGCCTCCGGCGTGGTGCCGCAGATCTCCATGATCATGGGTCCCTGCGCCGGTGGTGCGGTGTACTCTCCGGCCATGACCGACTTCATCTTCATGGTCAAGGACAGCTCCTACATGTTCGTGACCGGCCCGGAAGTGGTGAAGACCGTGACGCACGAATCCGTGACGGCCGAGGAGCTGGGCGGTGCCATCACCCACAGCAGCCGCAGCGGCGTCGCCGACCTGGCTTTCGAGAACGACGTGGAAGCGCTGCTGATGCTGCGTCGCCTGTACAACTACATCCCGTCCAACAACCGCGAGAAGGCGCCGTACCGCCCGACGCTGGATCCGGTCGATCGTGCCGACATGAGCCTGGACACGCTGGTGCCGGAGAACCCGAACAAGCCCTACGACATGAAGGAGCTCATCACCAAGACGGTGGACGACGGCGAATTCTTCGAGCTGCAGCCTGACTACGCCGCCAACATCGTGATCGGCTTTGCCCGCATGGACGGCAACGTGGTCGGTATCGTGGCCAACCAGCCGCTGGTGCTGGCCGGCTGCCTGGACATCAAGTCCTCTATCAAGGCGGCCCGTTTCGTGCGCTTCTGCGATGCCTTCAATATCCCGGTCGTCACCTTTGTCGACGTGCCCGGCTTCATGCCCGGTACCAGCCAGGAATACGGCGGCATCATCAAGCACGGCGCCAAGCTGCTGTACGCCTACGCCGAGTGCACGGTGCCGAAGATCACCATCATCACGCGCAAGGCCTACGGCGGCGCGTATGACGTGATGAGCTCCAAGCACCTGCGCGGTGACGTGAACCTGGCCTGGCCGAACGCCGAAATCGCGGTGATGGGTGCCAAGGGCGCGGTGGAGATCATCTTCCGTGAAGACAAGAATGACCCGGAAAAGCTGGCAGCCCGCGAAGCCGAATACAAGGCGCGTTTCGCCAACCCGTTCGTCGCCGGCGCCCGTGGCTTTATCGACGACGTGATCCAGCCGCACGAGACGCGCAAGCGCATCTGCCGTAGCCTGGCCATGCTGAAGGACAAGAAGCTGGAAAACCCGTGGCGCAAGCACGGCAATATCCCGCTGTAATCGCTTGCCGATCCGCATCGTTTCGACTCTCACCAGATTGAAAGAACATCGCATATGTTTACCAAGATCCTGATTGCAAACCGCGGCGAGATTGCCTGCCGCGTGATCGCCACTGCCAAGAAAATGGGCATCCAGACCGTGGCGGTCTATTCCGACGCCGACAAGGACGCACGCTTCGTGCAGATGGCCGATGAGGCTGTCCGCCTGGGCCCGCCGCCGTCGCGCGAGTCCTATCTGCTGGGCGACAAGATCATCGAGATCGCCAAGCAGACCGGTGCCCAGGGCATCCACCCGGGTTATGGCTTCCTGTCCGAGAACGAGGAGTTCTGCCGCAAGGTTGAAGAGAATGGCATTGCCTTCATCGGCCCCAAGCACGGCGCGATTGCCGCCATGGGCGACAAGATCGCTTCCAAGAAGCTGGCCGATGGCGCTGGCGTGAGCACGATTCCGGGCTACAACGACCCGATCGACACGCCGGAGCAGGCGGTCGAGATCGCCAAGGGCATCGGCTACCCGGTGATGATCAAGGCCTCCGCTGGCGGCGGTGGCAAGGGCCTGCGCGTGGCTTTCAACGACAAGGAAGCGCACGAAGGTTTCGCCTCCTGCCGCAACGAAGCCCGCAACAGCTTTGGCGATGACCGCGTGTTCATCGAGAAGTTCGTCGAGCAGCCGCGCCACATCGAGATCCAGGTGCTGGGCGATGCGCACGGCAACGTGATCTACCTGAACGAGCGCGAGTGCTCAATCCAGCGTCGTCACCAGAAGGTGATCGAGGAAGCGCCGTCTCCCTTCATCAGCGACGAGACGCGCAAGGCGATGGGCGAGCAGGCCGTGGCCCTGGCCAAGGCAGTGAACTACCAGTCTGCCGGTACCGTGGAATTCGTGGTGGGCAAGAACCAGGACTTCTACTTCCTGGAAATGAACACCCGCCTGCAGGTGGAGCACCCGGTGACCGAGTGCATCACCGGCCTGGACCTGGTGGAGCAGATGATCCGCGTGGCGGCCGGCGAAAAACTGACCATCAGCCAGTCCGACGTCAAGAAGGAAGGCTGGTCCATCGAGTGCCGTATCAACGCCGAAGACCCGTTCCGCAACTTCCTGCCTTCCACTGGTCGTCTGGTGCGCTTCCAGCCGCCGGAGCAGAACCTGTTCCAGGGCGAGCCCAGCACCGATTACGGCGTGCGCGTGGACACCGGCGTGGTGGATGGCGGCGAGATCTCCATGTTCTACGACTCCATGATCGCCAAGCTGATCGTGCATGGCAAGGACCGCAATGACGCTATCGCGCGCATGCGTGAAGCCCTGAACGCTTTCGTGATCAAGGGCGTGCAGAGCAACATCCCGTTCCAGGCCGCGCTGCTGGCGCATCCCAAGTTCATCTCCGGCGATTTCAACACCGGCTTTATCGCCGAAAACTATGCCGATGGCTTCCGCGCAGAAGACGTGCCGCACAGCGACCCGTACTTCCTGATGGCGATGGCGGCACGCCTGAACATGTACTACCGCAACCGCGCACAAGACCTGCAGGGCAAGTTCTGGGAAGGCTACAAGCGCCTGCCCAAGCGCGAGTTCACCGTCTGTGCCCTGGGCAAGGAAGGCGCCAACGTCTATGTGGACGCCAGCCTGAGCGAAACCGCACCGGGCCAGTCCACCGTGGTGACGCTGCAGACGCCCGACGGCGAGCGCCAGTACGACATGCTGATCGACCACTTCCTGGGCGATAGCCGCATCACCGGTACCTGCAACGGCGAAGCCTTCACCGTGCAGATGGAGCGTGGCCAAGGCAAGAACCCGCTGGCGATCCGCGTGATCCACAACGGCACCCAGATCGATGCGTTGGTGATGCACCCGCGTACCGCCGAACTGCACAAGCTGATGCCGTACAAGGCACCGCCGGACATGAGCAAGTTCGTGCTGTCCCCGATGCCGGGCCTGCTGACGCAGGTGGCCGTGCAGCCGGGCCAGAAGGTGCAGGCCGGCGAACGCGTGGCCGTGATCGAAGCCATGAAGATGGAAAACATCCTGTTCGCCACCGCCGACGGCGTGGTGAAGGAAGTGCTGGCACAGCCGGGCGAGAGCCTGGCGGTCGACCAGGCCATCGTGGCGTTCGAATAAGCAACTCCGCCTGATCGCTGAGTAGCACCGGACCGTCCATGTGCAAGCATGGGCGGTTTTTTCCATGAGCCACATCCTCAAGATTGCCATCCATGCCACGCCCGGTGCCAAGCGCACCGAGGCGGCCGGCCTGTACGGCGATGCCTTGCGCGTGCGGCTTGGAGCCCCGCCGGTGGATGGCAAGGCCAACGAGGCGCTGATTGCCTGGGCCGCCGCCACCTTTGGCGTGCCGAAGAAGCAGGTGGAGCTGCTGCACGGCGCAGCCGGACGGCAGAAGGTGCTGGCCGTGCACCTGCCCGATGCGCAGGCACTGGCATCGGCACAAGTACTGCTGGAGCGCTTGCGCAGCAGCTGAAACCAGACATCCCGCAGCGGATGCCGGAGATGGCGCAGACACGCCATGTCCCGCATGCTGGCCCGTCCCCGGCGGGCAGGACAGACCCAACAGAAGGAGAGCACGCCATGCTGATGGCACACCTGGAGCAGCAACTGGCTGCCCTGGAGCAGTCCGGCCTGCGCCGTCGCCGGCGCACGGTGCAGCTGCCCTGCGGCCCGCAGCAGCAGCTGGCCGGGCAGGCACAGCCGCGGCTGTCGTTCTGCAGCAATGATTATCTGGGCCTGGCCGCGCATCTCTTGCTGGCGCAGGCGCTGACCGAAGGCGGGCAGCGCTGGGGCGTGGGCAGCGGCGCCTCGCATCTGGTCAGCGGCCACTACCAGGTGCATGAAGACGTGGAGCAGGGCTTTGCGCGCTGGCAGCAGGCGCATATCCCGCAGGCCGAGGGCTTGCTGTTCTGCAGTGGCTTCATGGCCAATATGGCGCTGATGATGGCGCTGGGCGATGGCCAGACCACGATTTTTTCCGATAAGCTGAACCATGCCTCGCTGATCGACGGCGCGCGTCTGGCCGATGCCGAGGTGCGTCGCTATGTGCACGGCGATCTGGCACAACTGGAGCGCCTGCTGCAGCGCTGCAGCACGTCGTTGCGTTTGATCGTGACCGATGCCGTGTTCAGCATGGATGGCGATTTGGCTGATTTGCCCGGGCTGCTGGCGTTGGCCGAACAGTACGACGCCTGGCTGGTGGTGGACGATGCGCATGGCCTGGGCGTGCTGGGCGCGCAGGGCCACGGCAGCCTGGAGCACTTTGGCCTGTGCAGCGAACGCCTGATCTGGATGGGTACGCTGGGCAAGGCGATGGGCGTGGCCGGCGCAGTGGTAGTGGCACACGCCACCATCATCGACTGGCTGGTGCAACGTGCGCGTCCCTATATCTACACCACCGGCATGTCGCCGGCACTGGCGCAGGCCTTGCTGGCCGCGATGGAACTGGTAGAGTCGGAAGAGGGTGCAGCCCGACGCCGGCACCTGCAACAGCTGATCGCACGGCTGCGTGCCGGCCTGTCGGCACTGGTGCAGCAATACCCGCACTGGAGCCTGCCCGATTCCGCCACCGCCATCCAGCCGCTGCTGGTCGGCAGCAACGAGGATGCGCTGCGCCTCTCGGCCACGCTGGAGCAGGCCGGCATCTGGGTGCCGGCGATTCGCCCGCCGACCGTACCGGCCGGCACGGCGCGCCTGCGCTTTACCCTGAGTGCCGCCCACACGGATGCGCAGCTCGACCAGCTGCTCGCTGTACTGGCTACCCTGGAGAAGAACGAGTCATGAATGCACCGGAATCCATCGTCCTGACGGACGCGCAGGCAGCAGGCAGGCCGCAGGCCAGTCCGCTGGCGCCGGATTTTGCCGATAACCCCTATGCCACGTATGCACGCTGGCGCGATGAAGGCCGCTTGCTGTGGAGCAATGCCTTTTTTGGCGGCGCCTGGCTGCTGACGCGCCATGCCGATGTCGAGAACTCCCTGCGCGATCCGCGCTTGTCGGCACAGCGTACCGGCGGCTGGGTGATGGATGTGGCCGAGGGCGATCGCGCCGGCCTGACCCCGTTCCAGCGCCTGTTTACGCGCGCCTTGCTGTTCCTGGACGCGCCCGAACACACGCGGCTGCGCCAGGTGCTGATGCCGGCATTCCGGCCGCAGCGCCTGCAGGCCCTGCAACCCGAGATCGAACAGTTTGCCGCTGAGCTGGTGGCGGGTATCACGCCTGGCCAAGATTTTGACTTCATGGAGCGTATCGCACGTCCGCTGCCGGTACGCGTGATTGCGCGCCTGATGGGCGTGGACCTGTCGCTGGAGCAGGATTTCATGCGCTGGGCCGATGACATTGCCGCCTTTATCGGCGCGGTGCGCCCGACAGCGGAACAGACCCGACTGGCCCAGCGCAGCACGCTGGAGATGGCAGGCTATTTTGAGCGTGAGCTGCTGCCGCGCCGCCGTCGCGAACCACAGGACGACCTGGTCACCGAGCTGGTACAGGCGCGTGATGATGGTCGCATCAGCTCCGATGCCGAGCTGCTGGCGCAGTGCGCCATGCTGCTGTTTGCCGGCTACGAAACCACGCGCAACCTGCTCGGCAACGGCATGCTGGTGCTGATGCAGCATCGTGCCCAATGGGAGCAGCTGTGCCGCCAGCCGGAGCTGGTGCCGGGGTCGATCCGGGAGCTGCTGCGTTTTGACAGCCCGGTGCAGTGGACCGGTCGTCGCGTGGCCAGCAGCTTCACGCTGCATGGTCAGCAATTGCGCCGTGGCGAGCTGGTGCTGCCGATGATCGGCTGCGCCAACCATGACCCGGCGCGTCATGCTGGCCCTGAAACACTGGATGTGCAGCGCGACAATCCCGGCGCGCTGTCGTTTGGCAGCGGCCCGCATGTCTGCATTGGCGCGGCACTGACCCAGCTGGAGGCGCAGACCCTGTTCACGCAGCTGGTGCAGCGGCTGCCGGGATTGCAACTGGCCGGTGAGGTCGAGCGCAATGGCAACCCGGTGTACCGCGGCATCCTGCGCCTGCCGATGCGGCTGCCGGCCTGAGTATCATTGTTTTATTTTCAATCGCCTACTGACAGAGCAAACAAGGAGAATCCCATGACCGAAACCGTTATCGCCAAAGGCAGCCCGCGTCCGTTCAAGGTGCTGGGCATCCAGCAGATCGCCATTGGCGGCCCGAGCAAGGCGCGCCTGCAGACCCTGTGGGTCGACATGTTCGGCCTGGAAAAGATTGGTACTTTCCAGAGCGAGCGTGAGAACGTGGACGAGGACATCTGCGCGATCGGCAGCGGCCCGTTCAAGGTCGAGGTCGACCTGATGCAGCCGATGGATCCGGAGAAGAAGCCGGCCGTGCACGCCACGCCGCTGAACCACGTCGGCCTGTGGATCGATGACCTGCCCGTGGCCGTCGAATGGCTGTCGGCGCAAGGCGTGCGTTTTGCGCCGGGCGGCATCCGCAAGGGCGCAGCCGGCTTTGACATCACCTTCATCCACCCCAAGGGCAACGAGGAGCTGCCGATTGGTGGCGAGGGTGTGCTGATCGAGCTGGTGCAGGCTCCGCAGGAAGTGATCGACGCCTTTGCCAAGTTGGCGGGCAACTGATTGTCTGGCCGCTGCCGTGTGAAGGCAGGGCCAGAAAACAGGCAGGCGACCGGGGAAACGGTCGCCTGTTGTCGTATTGGGGCAAGGCGTTCAGCTCTGGCGGCGTGCGCGGGCCTTGGCCAGCGCGGCCTCAATGATGGCGCGCTTCTTGTCCAGCACCACCGGATCAGTGTGCAGGCTCTGTTCTTCCAGATGCTCCAGCTTGTGCTCGGCCTTGGCTTCCAGCCGATCGGCGTTTTCTGCTTCGGCGCGCTGCAGCTGGAACTGGTGGAAGGTATAGCGTTCCAGCGCCTGTTGCGCCAGCGCCGGTGACCAGGCATCCCAGCCGCTGCGCTCGCCGCTGATTGGCTCCATGGCGATGCAATCGACCGGGCAGGCGATGGCGCACAGGTCGCAGCCGGTACAGAGTGGCTCCACCACGGTGTGCATGCGCTTGTTGCTGCCCAGGATGGCATCGGTCGGGCAGGCCTTGATGCACAGCGTGCAGCCGATGCACCAGGCTTCGTCGATCACGGCGACCGTCATTGGGCCTTCCTGGCCGAATTCGGGGTTCAGCGCTGCAGGAAGCCGTGCCTCCTCCAGCCCGATAGCTGCGGCAATGCGCTGCATGCCCTCGACGCCACCCGGCGGGCACTGGTCGATGCCGGCTTCAGCCGTGGCAATCGCCTGGGCGTAGCCTGCGCAATCCGGGTAGCCGCAACGCTGGCACTGTGTCTGCGGCAGCACGCGGTGGATTGCCTGGGCGCGTGCATCAGGCAGGGTAGGGACAGGGAGGGGGAGATTCCGAGAGGTCATGGGAGGATTGGCAGCAGGCAGAAACAGCACAGCCCGGCAGGGCCGGGCTGGCGTGTCAGATCTGCAGTATAGAAGATCAGGGCTGCTTGCTGGCGCTGGCTTCCTGCTTCACCGGCTGTGCGCCATCTGCGGTTTCAGGCGTACGCCAGGCAGTGACCGGGCGGCTGGCTTCGGCTTCAGGGGCCGCAGCGGGCGTGCTGTTGCTGGCAGCTTCTGTCTTGGCCGGAGCTGAGGCAGCAGGCGTCTTGCTCGCTGCCTGGGGGGCCGCTGCTGCCTGAGTCGTAGCCGCAGCCTTCGGTTGGCTGGACGTGGCCGGCTTGCTGGCAGCGACAGCCGGCTTGCTTTCGGCCTTGGCGGCTTCGGCAGGCTGGGCCGCTGTTGCGGGCTTGGCCGCAGTGGCCTTGGCAGCGGCAGCCGTCTTGCTCGCAGCCGGCTTGCGCGTTGCGGCCGGCTTGGCGCGGGTCGTAGCCGGCTTTCTGGCAGCCGGCGCCTTGGCGGCCGGTGCAGCAGCCGCCACGGCCGGCGTGGTGGCTTTGGCCTGGCTGGTAGCCGGAGCATCTTCGACCGGCTGGTAGTTGTTGCCCAGTTGCAGTTGTTCGTACAGGTCTTCGCGGTTTTCCAGCGCTTCCATCAGGGCCTGGGAGGCGGCACGGCGTTTGGTCGTGACGATGCCGGTATGGTGCCTGGCGATGAAATCGCGCAGGATCGGGTAGACCACTTCGCGCCAGCGACGGCCGCTGAAGATACCGTAGTGACCGGCACCCATGACCTCGAAATATTGCTTTTCGCTCTCCGGCACGCTGCTGCACAGGTCCAGCGAGGCCTGGGTCTGGCCCAGACCGGCGATGTCATCCAGTTCGCCCTCGATCGCCAGCACGGCGGTCTTGGTGATGTCCTGCGGACGCACCAGCTCGGGCGTGCCTTCCGGATTGCGCACTTCCCACGTGCCGTTCGGCAGGGCGTAGTCCTGGAACACGGTCTTGATGGTGTCGAGGTAAAACTCGGCATCCATGTCGAGCACGGCGTTGTACTCGTCGTAGAACTTGCGGTGGGATTCGGTGCTGCCACCGTCACCACGCACCAGATCCTTGAAGTAGTCGTAGTAGCTGGTGGCGTGGCGGTTCGGGTTCATGGCCACGAAACCGGCGTACTGCAGGAAGCCGGGGTAGACGCGGCGACCGGCACCGGGGTAGTTGTTCGGCACACGATGGATCACGTTGGTCTCGAACCAGGCCAGGCTGCGCTTGATCGCCAGGTCGTTCACGGCGGTGGGCGAACGGGAGGCGTCGATCGGGCCACCCATCATGGTCATGGAGGCCGGGGTCTTTTCGCCACGCGTGGCCATCAGGGACACGGCCGCCATCACCGGCACGGTCGGCTGGCAGACGCTGACCACGTGCACTTCGCCGTTGTTTTCCTGCAGGTAGCGGATGAACTCCTGCACGTAGTTGACGTAGTCGTCCAGGCTGAAGGTGCCTTCGGACAGCGGCACTTCACGTGCGTTCTTCCAGTCGGTGATGTAGACCTTGTGGTCACGCAGCAGCGTGCGCACGGTGTCGCGCAGCAGGGTGGAGTAGTGGCCGGACAGCGGGGCCACCACCAGTACCACCGGGGAACGCAGCAGGGTTTCCAGCGTCTTGGTGTCGTCGGCGTAGCGCTTGAAGCGCAGCAGGTTGCAGAATGGCTTGCTGATCTCGACACGCTCGTGGATCGTCACGCTGACGCCATCGACCGGTACCGAGGTGATGCCGAATTCGGGCTTTTCGTAATCCTTGGCGAGACGGTGGAGCAGGTTGTAGCCAGCGGCAACGCGGTTGGCCATGGGCGCGTGGCTCATCGGCGCCAGCGGGTTGGTGAACAGACGCGAGGCTACGAGCGCGAGTTCGGCAAACGGTTCCATCAGCGTGCGCTGGGCTTCGTAAATCTGGTAGAGCATGGTGATTCCCTGTTTCTTTTTTGCTGCGGTGCAACAATGGTAGCAGCTTATGCTGGCTGCTTCAACGAACAAACGGTCGTGCTAAATGACCTCAACAAGTCATTTTGCGCCTGCTATTACTCGGGAACATAAGGATATTCCCTAGAGAAGTAAGTTGCATGACGCATGTCAAGATGCGCCAGAGTGTTGTCTGTATACAAAAAAAAGCCACTCCGGCTGGAGTGGCTTGACTGGCGTGATGCGATCAGATCACCTGGGCGATGCTGTTGCAGACATGGCCGATGTTCTGGCTGTTGAGTGCCGCCACGCACATGCGGCCAGTGTCGGTGCCGTAGACGCCAAACTCGTTGCGCAGGCGTACCATCTGGTCCTTGTTCAGGCCGGAGTAGCTGAACATGCCGACCTGGGTGGTGATGAAGGACATGTCCTGCTGTACGCCGGCGGCTTTCAGGCCGTCAACCAGCGCCTGGCGCATCTGCTTGATGCGCACGCGCATTTCACCCAGCTCCTTTTCCCACAGGGCGCGCAGTTCCGGGTCATTCAGCACGATGGCGACGACGCTGCCGCCGTGCGTCGGCGGGTTGCTGTAGTTGGTGCGGATCACGATCTTGAGCTGGCTCATGACGCGGGCGGCTTCTTCCTTGCTGGCGCTGACCACGCTCAGGGCACCAACGCGCTCGCCGTACAGGCTGAAGCTCTTGCTGAAGGAGGTAGAGACGAAGAACTGCAGGCCGGCCGCAACGAACTTGCCGATCACGGCGCCATCTTCGGCAATGCCGGCACCAAAGCCCTGGTAGGCCATGTCGAGGAAGGCGACCAGGTTCTTGTTCTTGACCACGTCAACCACCTGATCCCACTGGGCGGCGGTCAGGTCGTAGCCGGTCGGGTTGTGGCAGCAGGCGTGCAGCACCACGACGGTGCCGGCGGGTGCGGCGTTCAGGCTGGCCAGCATGCCGTCAAAGTTGATGCCACGCTTGTCGGCATCGTAGTAGGCATAGGTCTCGACGGTGAAGCCGGCATTGGTGAACAGGGCGCGGTGGTTTTCCCAGCTCGGATCGCTGATCAGCACCTTGGCATCGGGATTGAGCTTTTTCAGGAAGTCGGCGCCGATCTTCAAGCCGCCGGTACCGCCCAGGGCCTGCACGGTGGAGACACGGCCGCTTTGCACGACTTCGCTGTCGGCACCGAACACCAGGCCCTTGACCGCGCTGTCATAGGCGGCCAGGCCGTCGATCGGCAGGTAGCCGCGCGCGGCCTTTTTTTCCATCAGGCGCTGTTCGGCGATCTGCACGCATTCCAGCAGCGGCAGCTTGCCGTTGTCGTCAAAGTACACGCCCACGCCCAGATTCGTCTTGCTGGGGTTGGTGTCGGCGCCAAATTGTTCGTTCAGGCCCAGGATCGGATCGCGCGGGGCCATTTCGACGGCGGAAAAAAGGGACATGGTTTACCTCTGGTGGATGAAAAGTGCCGTGGTGTGCAGGCAAAACGGGTGTGCCGGGCAGGCCGTTTCAGCCAGCGGCAGACACAACATTCCATTGTAGGGCGTGGCGCCGGCATGGAGATGAATTTCTTTGCGCTGGCTGGAGCGCCGGCCATGCTTTACATTGCTGGTTTCGTCCCCATCTGCCGTGCCATGCCTGTTTCTCCCAAGCCCGATCTGCCCGACGCCAATACGGCACAAGCGCCCCAGGGCAGCTTTGTGTCCTATCCCGATTCCCCGTTCCAGCTGTTCCAGCCCTATCCGCCGGCGGGTGACCAGCCGACGGCGATTGCCGGCCTGGTGGAAGGGGTCCGTGATGGCGAGGCCTACCAGACGCTGCTGGGCGTGACAGGCTCCGGCAAGACCTACACCATGGCCAACGTGATCGCCCAGCTCGGCCGGCCGGCGATCGTGTTTGCGCCGAACAAGACGCTGGCGGCGCAGCTCTATAGCGAGTTCCGCGAGTTCTTTCCGAAGAATGCGGTGGAATATTTCGTCAGCTATTACGACTACTACCAGCCCGAAGCCTATGTGCCGCAGCGCGACCTGTTCATCGAGAAGGACAGCGCGATCAACGAGCATATCGAGCAGATGCGACTGAGCTGCACCAAGAGCCTGCTGGAGCGGCGTGACGTGGTGATCGTGGCAACCGTGTCGGCGATCTACGGTATCGGCAAGCCGGAAAGCTACCACCGCATGATCATGACGCTGCGCGAGGGCGATACCTACAGCCAGCGCGAGGTAATCGCGCAGCTGGTGCGCATGCAGTACCAGCGCAACGAGATGGAGTTCACGCGCGGCAAGTTCCGCGTGCGCGGCGACACCATCGACGTGTTTCCGGCGGAGCACAGCGAACTGGCCCTGCGCATCGAATTGTTTGACGACGAGATCGAGACGCTGCAGCTGTTCGATCCGCTCACCGGCAAGGTGCGCCAGCGGCTGGCACGCTTTACCGTCTACCCGAGCAGCCATTACGTGACGCCGCGCGAGCAGGTGCTGGCGGCAGTCGAAACCATCAAGGAAGAGCTGAAGGAGCGGCTCGCCTTCTTTTATGAAGAGGGCAAGCTGGTGGAAGCGCAGCGGCTGGAGCAGCGCACCCGCTTTGATCTGGAAATGCTGTCCGAAGTGGGGCACTGCAAGGGCATTGAGAACTACTCGCGCCACCTGGCCGGTACTGCGCCGGGCGAGGCACCGTCCACGCTGACCGATTACCTGCCGCCCGACAGCCTGATGTTCCTGGACGAGAGCCACAACATGATCGGCCAGCTCGGCGGCATGTACAACGGTGACCGTTCGCGCAAGCAGACCCTGGTCGATTACGGCTTCCGGCTACCGAGCGCGCTGGACAATCGGCCGCTCAAGTTCGAGGAATTCGAAGGCAAGATGCGCCAGGTGGTGTTTGTCTCGGCCACGCCGGCCGATTACGAGAAAACCCATTCCGGCCAGGTGGTGGAGCAGGTGGTGCGCCCGACCGGCCTGGTGGACCCGGAAGTGGAAGTGCGGCCTGCCACGCACCAGGTCGATGACGTGCTGCAGGAAATCCGCCTGCGCGTGGAGCAGGGCGATCGCGTGCTGATTACCACGCTGACCAAGCGCATGGCCGAGCAGCTGACCGATTACCTGGCCGAGAACGGCGTGCGCGTGCGCTACCTGCACAGCGATATCGATACGGTGGAACGGGTGGAGATCCTGCGCGACCTGCGGCTGGGCGAGTTTGATGTGCTGGTCGGTATCAACCTGCTGCGGGAAGGCCTGGATATTCCCGAGGTCTCCCTGGTGGCGATCCTGGACGCCGACAAGGAAGGCTTCCTGCGCTCTGAACGCAGCCTGATCCAGACCATTGGCCGCGCTGCGCGCAACGTCAACGGCAAGGCAATCCTGTATGCCGACCGCATTACCGACAGCATGCAGCGCGCCATGTCGGAAACCGGCCGCCGCCGAGAGAAGCAGCTGGCGCACAACCTGGAGCATGGCATCACGCCGCGCAGTGTGGTGAAGAAGGTACGCGACCTGATCGATGGCGTCTACAGTGAGAAGGCGAGCAAGGCGGCACAGCAGCAGGAATTGCAGCGCGCCTATGTCGAGGACGTCAGCGAGAAGGATTTGTCCAAGGAAATCAAGCGTCTGGAAAAACAGATGCTGGAGCACGCGAAAAATCTGGAGTTCGAGCAGGCGGCGCGTACGCGCGATCAGCTGGCGGCCTTGCGCGAACGCGTGCTGGGCGGAGCCGCACACGACAGTGTGATTTGAAATTTTTATCGTTTCCATCAGGCAAAACCATCCCTTTGTCCTAGTGGGATGTATGGTTATCTGCTATACTCGACACAATTACTCGGGATATCGACCTTCCCGGGTCCTTTCAAGGAACGATTGAAGAGGTACCAGACCATGCGACTCACGACCAAGGGACGCTTCGCCGTTACTGCCATGATCGACCTGGCCCTGCGCCAGTCCAGTGGCCCGGTAACGCTGGCCGCGATCAGCCAGCGCCAGCAAATTTCGCTGTCCTATCTGGAACAGCTGTTTGGCAAGCTGCGTCGCCACGAACTGGTGGAATCCACCCGTGGCCCGGGCGGCGGCTATTCGCTGGCGCGCAAGGCGCAGGACATCACGGTGGCCGACATCGTGGTGTCGGTAGACGAACAGCTCGACGCCACCAGCTGCGGCGGCAAGAGCAATTGCCGCGGTGAACATACCGGTCCGTGCATGACCCACGACCTGTGGACCAGCCTGAACGAGCGCATGCTCGACTTCCTGCGCTCGGTCAGCCTGCAGAAGCTGGTGGACGAGCAGATCGCCAGGGGAGTGCAGGTCGAGGACAAGCCGATCATCAAGCGCGCGATTTCCAGCACGCCGGTGATCAAGCCGCTGCGCGTCAACGCACCCAACTCGGTGTTCGCTTTGGGCACCACCCCGATTTCCAAGTAAACCATCCAACAGATCTAGACCCATCATGAGCAAGCAATACCCGATCTATCTGGACTACGCCGCGACCACCCCGGTTGATCCCCGTGTGGCCGAGGCCATGATCCCTTGGCTGGCCGAGCACTACGGCAACCCGGCGTCGCGCAGCCACGCCTGGGGCTGGGAAGCCGAAGACGCGGTGGACAACGCCCGCGAGCAGGTCGCTGCGCTGATCAACGCCGATGCGCGTGAAATCATCTGGACCAGCGGCGCTACCGAATCCGACAACCTGGCGATCAAGGGCGCGGCCCAGTTCTACAAGAGCCGCGGCAAGCACCTGATCACGGTCAAGACCGAACACAAGGCGGTGCTGGACACCATGCGCGAGCTGGAGCGCCAGGGCTTTGAGGTGACCTATCTGGACGTGCAGGAAAACGGCCTGATCGACCTGGACGTGCTGAAGGCGGCAATCCGCCCCGACACCATCCTGATCAGCGTGATGTTCGTGAACAACGAGATCGGCGTGATCCAGGACATCCAGGCCATCGGCACACTGTGCCGCGAGAAGGGCATCGTGTTCCATGTGGACGCGGCCCAGGCCACCGGCAAGACGCCGATCGACGTGCAGACCATGCCGATCGACCTGATGAGCCTGGCTTCGCACAAGGTCTACGGCCCCAAGGGCATTGGCGCGCTGTACGTGCGTCGCAAGCCGCGCATCCGCCTGGAAGCGCAGATGCACGGTGGCGGCCACGAGCGCGGCATGCGCAGCGGCACGCTGGCCACGCACCAGATCGTCGGCATGGGCGAGGCCTACCGCCTGGCCAAGGCCGAGATGGAGCAGGATCGCGAACACGCCAACAAGCTGTACCAGCGCCTGCTGACCGGCCTGAGCAAGATTGACCAGTCCTTCGTCAACGGTGACACGCCGAACCGCATCCCGCACATCCTGAACATGAGCTTCAACTTCGTCGAAGGCGAATCGCTGATGATGGGCGTGAAGTCGCTGGCGGTGTCCAGTGGCTCGGCCTGTACCAGCGCCAGCCTGGAGCCCAGCTATGTGCTGCGCGCCCTGGGTCGCAGCGACGAACTGGCCCATAGCAGCCTGCGCATGTCCTTTGGCCGCTTCACCACCGAAGCCGACGTGGATCACGCGATTGCCGAGATCACCGAGAACGTGGCCAAGCTGCGCGAGCTGAGCCCGCTGTGGGAAATGTTCCTGGATGGCGTCGACATGGACGCCATCGAATGGGCGGCGCACTGATGACCGCCCGGCGCGCCACTCCCTGGCTGCTGGCCGGCGCTCTGGCCGTCAGCATGCTGCCGCTGCAGGCGCAGGCCTCCACCCAGGTGGCCTGCCTGCTGATGGGGCAGGTCAAGGAGGTGCGCGCACAACCGCTGTCCGAACTGGTGGTGCGGTTCCAGATCCAGGGCGTGCGTGACGACAACACGCAGCGCAACGATGTGGAATGCCGCAAGCAGTTCAAGGCTGGTGACAGCCTGTGGGCCAGCCTGAACCTGAACAAGCTGCCCCAGACACTGGCCTACAAGTCCGGTGACCGGATCTGGATGAGCTATCGCTACGGGGACGATCGTAGCGGCAGTGTCTGGCGCAAGTACGAAGCAATATCGTCCACGCAATACATGGAGAAAAGAAATGGCATACAGTGACAAGGTCGTTGACCACTACGAAAACCCCCGCAACGTTGGCTCTTTTGACAAGGGCGACGAATCCGTCGGTACCGGCATGGTGGGCGCACCGGCCTGTGGCGACGTCATGAAGCTGCAGATCAAGGTCAACCCGCAGACCGGCGTGATCGAGGATGCACGCTTCAAGACCTATGGTTGTGGCTCCGCCATCGCCAGCAGCTCGCTGGTGACCGAATGGGTCAAGGGCAAGACGCTGGACGAGGCCGCTGCGCTGAAGAACAGCCAGATTGCCGAAGAGCTGGAGCTGCCGCCGGTCAAGGTGCACTGCTCCATCCTGGCGGAAGACGCCATCAAGGCCGCCGTCAACGACTACAAGCAGAAGCACCAGGCCTGAGCGTGCCCGGCTGAACGCAGGTGCCGGCTGGCACCTGCTCGCAAGGAATTTCCGACATGGCAATTACGATGACAGAAGCGGCGGCACGACATGTCAACCGTTCGCTCAGCAAGCGTGGCAAGGGCGTGGGTGTGCGCCTGGGCATCAAGACGACTGGCTGTTCCGGCCTGGCCTATACGCTGGAGTACGTGGACGAGCCTGCTAGCGAGGACGTGATCTTCGAGCAGCACGGCGTCAAGGTACTGGTCGATCCCAAGAGCCTGGCCTATATCGATGGCACCGAGCTCGATTACGTGCGCGAAGGCCTGAACGAAGGCTTCAAGTTCCTCAATCCGCGGGAACGCGATCGCTGCGGTTGCGGCGAAAGCTTCCGCGTCTGATTCACCATGCAGGCCCGGGCCACCGTGTCGGTGACGCTGGACAACGAGGCGGAGATCCTGGCGATCAACCGCTGGTTCCGTCGCTGGGGGCCCAGCCTGCACTGTTCTGACAACCAGGGCTGTGGCTGCTGCGTGGATGTCTGGCAGGTCGAGGCTCCACTCGAAGCCTTTGATGACCTGCCGGCACCGATGCGCAGCCGACCGGTCGTGAGCGAGCATCCATGATCAATCTGCAATCTACCGATTTCGAGCTGCTGAACGTGCCGACGCAGTTTTCCCAGGATCTGGCGCAGCTGGACAATGCCAGAAAGGCCTTGCTGCGCGAGGTCCATCCGGACCGCTTTGTCGCCGAAGGGCCGGCCATGCAGCGCATGGCCATGCAATGGGCGGTGCGCATCAACGAGGCCTACCAGCGCCTGAAGGATCCGCTCGAGCGTGGTGCCTACCTGTGCGAGCTCAACGGCGAACCGATCCAGGCCGAGAGCAATACCGCGATGCCGCCGGATTTCCTGGTGCAGCAGATGGAATGGCGCGAGGCGCTGGAAGAGGCCAAGGACGCTCCGGCCCTGCAGGCACTGGCAGACGACGTGCAGCAGCAGCGCCAGATTGCCGAAGCCGCGATTACCGAGGCCATCGACCAGCAGCAGGACTATGTGGCAGCGAGCACCTGGGTGCGCAAGTTGATGTTCATCCACAAGTTTGCACAGGAGGTGCGACAGCACCAGCTGCGCCAGGCCGGCTGATACGCCGCTATCGCCCGTTGCCGGCCCGCCAGACACTTCTTGGACAATACGCAATACGGATACTTGGCGCAGACTCGCTGGCCTGCGCATTTTTTCTGATCTATGGCACTCCTACAAATTTCCGAACCGGGCCAGTCGCCCAACCCGCACGAACGCCGCATTGCTGTCGGCATCGACCTGGGCACCACGCATTCGCTGGTGGCATCGCTGCGCCATGGCAACGCCGAATGCCTGCCCGATGCCGATGGCAAGCTGCTGCTGCCGTCGGCCGTGCGCTACCTGGACAATGGCGGCCGCCAGATCGGCTACCAGGCGCTGGAGCATCTGGCCGATGACCCGCACAACACGATTATCTCGGTCAAGCGCTTCATGGGCCGCAGCCTGAACGATATCCGCGCCAGCTATGGCGATGCACTGCACTACGCGCTCGATGCCGACGATGCCGACAAGGGTATGGTGCGCATCCAGACGCGCGCCGGTGACAAGTCGCCGGTCGAGGTCAGCGCCGAGATCCTGGCCACGCTGCGTTATCGTGCCGAAGATACTTTTGACGACGACCTGTATGGTGCGGTGATCACCGTGCCCGCGTATTTTGACGATGCCCAGCGTCAGGCGACCAAGGATGCCGCGCAAATGGCTGGCATCAATGTGCTGCGCCTGATCAACGAACCCACAGCCGCCGCGATTGCCTACGGTCTGGACAATGCCAGCGAAGGCGTCTACGCGGTGTTTGACCTGGGCGGTGGCACGTTTGACATTTCCATCCTGCGCCTGACGCAGGGCGTGTTCGAAGTGATTGCCACCAATGGCGATTCCGCCCTGGGCGGTGACGACTACGACCGCACACTGTCGCAACTCGCGCAGCAACGCGCCAGCATCAGCGCCGTCACGCCTGAAGACCAGGCGGCGCTGCAGCTGGCGGCACGTGCCTGCAAGCACGGCCTGACTGAAGCTGACAGTGCCCGTTTCGAGGTTACGCTGACGACCGGCCAGATTGCGCTGGACATCACGCGCCAGGACTTTGCCGATGCCACCGCTGAGCTGACCAGACGCGCCCTGCAGGTGACGCGCCAGGCGCTGCACGATGCCCAGCTGCTGCCGGCAGAAGTGCAGGGCGTGGTCATGGTGGGCGGCTCGACCCGCATGCCGGTGATCCGCCAGGCCGTCAAAGACTTTTTTGGCAGCGAGCCGCTGACCGACCTGAACCCCGACGAGGTCGTGGCGCTGGGTGCGGCGATTCAGGCCAACCAGCTGGCTGGCAACAGCCGTGAGGGCGACATCCTGCTGCTGGACGTGATTCCGCTCTCGCTCGGCATCGAGACCATGGGCGGCCTGGTGGAGCGCATCATCCCGCGCAACCAGACGATTCCGGTCGCCATGGCACAGGATTTCACCACCTATCAGGACGGCCAGACCGCGATGAGCCTGCACGTAGTGCAGGGCGAGCGCGACATGGTGGACGACTGCCGCAGCCTGGCGCGCTTCACGCTGCGCGGCATCCCGCCGATGTCGGCCGGTGCGGCGCGCATCCGCGTCACCTTTACCGTGGATGCCGATGGCCTGCTGAATGTCAGCGCCAGCGAGCAGACCAGCGGCGTGCAGGCGCAGATCGAGGTCAAACCCAGCTATGGCCTGGACGATGCCACCATCACCACCATGCTGCGGGACAGCTTTGCCACGGCCGAGCAGGACATGGCGGCACGTGCGCTGGCTGAGGCCCGCGTCGATGCCGACCGCATGATCCTGGCCACGCACAGCGCGCTGAAGGCAGACGGTGATCTGCTGACGGACGATGAGCGCCAGCAGATCGACGTGCTGATCGCACAACTGGACACCACCCGCCAGAGTACGGACCCGGCTGCCATCGAGGCGGCTACCAAGACCCTGGCTACCGGCACCGAAGCCTTTGCTGCCATGCGCATGAATCGCGGCATCCAGCAGGCGCTTTCCGGCAAGAACATCGAGACTATGTGATATGGCAACCATCAAGATCCTTCCCCATCCCGAGTACTGCCCCGAGGGCGCAGAAATCCAGGTGCCGTTTGGCACCACCATCTGCCAGGGCCTGCTCGACAACGACATCAATCTCGACCACGCTTGTGACATGAGCTGCGCCTGCACCACCTGCCACGTGGTGGTGCGCCAGGGCTTCAACAGCCTGAACGAGATGGACGAGTGCGAAGAAGACATGCTGGACCGCGCCTGGGGCCTGGAGCCCGATTCGCGCCTGTCCTGCCAGGCCATGGTCGGCCAGCAGGACCTGGTGGTGGAGATTCCCAAGTACTCCATCAACCACGCCAAGGAAAACCACTGAGCGGACGGGCAGCATGCGCCAGATCATTCTCGATACTGAAACCACCGGCCTGGAAGTCAGCGACGGCAACCGCATCATCGAGATCGGTTGCGTGGAGCTGCTGAACCGCCAGTTGACCGGCAACAACCTGCACCTGTACATCAACCCGGAGCGCGAGAGCGAGGAGGGCGCGCTGCGCGTGCACGGCCTGACGACCGAGTTCCTGCGCGACAAGCCGCGCTTTGCCGAGATCGTGCAGCAGTTCCTGGACTATGTGCAGGGTGCCGAGGTGATCATCCACAACGCGGCGTTTGACGTGCGCTTTCTGGATTACGAACTGAGCCTGCTGCAGCGCCAGGAAGGTTTTCGCAGCCATGTGGCGAACGTGATCGATTCGCTGGCGCTGGCCAAGGAGCAGTTTCCGGGCAAGCGCAACTCGCTGGATGCGCTGTGCGACCGCTTTGGCATCGACAACTCCAACCGCACGCTGCACGGCGCCTTGCTGGACGCGGAGCTGCTGGCCGACGTCTACATCAGCCTGACGCGTGGTCAGGAAACCCTGGTGATGTACGCCGAGCAGGCCGATGACACGGGCACTGGTACCGCCGTGGCGCAGGTGGACCTGAGCCAGATCGTGCTGCCGGTGCTGCGCGCCAACGCCGCCGAGCAGGATGCGCACGTGGCCATGCTGGCGGTACTGGACAAGGCCAGTGGCGGCAACACGATCTGGAAAAAAAGTTCAGACGACTTGCAGAACACCTGAAAGTTGTGCCATAATCATGGCTTCAGCGGTTGACGAGCACCAGTTCTTCAACCGCTCACCAGACAAAGGGTGTTTAGCTCAGTGGTAGAGCACTGCCTTCACACGGCAGGGGTCAGTGGTTCGAACCCACTATCACCCACCAAAAAATAATAATAAAAACAGGCACTTACGGGAAACCGTAGGTGCCTTTTTCGTTGCGGGGGTAATAGAGGGGTGTAGTCTCTGCAGATAAGATGGCTCACCGGCTTTCATTTGCCCTCCTTCAGAGACAACCTTCATGAACCAAATCGAACCGCCCGAATCCCCTGACCAGCCCCCCAAGAAGAAATCCAGCCCCTGGAACTGGATTCTCCCCGCCATCGGCATCATCCTGGCAATCCAGATCCTTGGCCCGGTGGCTGGCTTGGCCGCGATCGTGGTCTATGTGGTGGTGGCTAAATCAAAGCTGGGCCGCTTCTGGGCCACGGTGCTGGCTATCATCACCGGCGTGCTGGTACTGGCAGCTCTGATGCAGTTCCTGGGGATAGGCCCAGGTGTTGCAGGTTGAACAAGGGCGGCAGCCTACAAAATTAAAACTAAAGATTGGATGCATTCACGAAAATAGGGATTGTGATCTACAATGATTGTTGTCTAAAGTTCTCAGGAAGACAACATGAAGCACCACCTTCTCCTACTTCTCATGCTTAGTATTGGCCTGAGTGCCTGTACAAGCATCGTCACGGGCCATCGTCAGATCGATTCGGCGGCAGCAGCCGATTTGGCAGTCCAGTCTGCACAGATCCGCGCCGCTGAGCGACAGGAACGCGCCGAATTCCGTCAGGAAGAGCGCGAATCCCTGATGGATCAGGCTGATGCGATCCAGCGTGCCACCGGCGGCAATGCTGCCGCATATCTCATCTACTGATGTAGCAGGGGGAATGCGATGAAATACCATCTGATTGCCGCTGCCATACTGGTCAGCCTGCTGACAGCCTGCGCCACGGACAATACTGTGAGCAGCTACGCCACCGGTGACGATACTGCAGCCGTCAAGCAGGGACGCAACCGCAGCGTGGCACAACTGTCCGAAAGCGAATTGCGCCAGCACCGTCGCCAGCGCAGCAATGCTGTGGAGGAACTGGCGCTGGATACCGTCAAACGTCGCGCCAAGACTGAGGAAGTGCAGGACACACTGAACACTGCCAACCGAGCGTTGGAAACCGTCAATGGCGTAATAGGCACCATCCGCAACCTGCGCTGGGGCTTCTGAACCTGAGGACAGGACCTCAGAACACCCCCATCGCCAGCCCCGCCGCCATCGCCTCTCCCAGCTCCCGACAGCGCTCCAGCTCTTCCACCGGAATCTGCTTGGGCGCCAGGATCTGTTCCGGCTCCTGCGCATGGGTGCAGACGATGATCGGTTCGGCGACCGGCTTGAGCCGCCAGCCGGTGGCAATGCGCGCAATCTGCTGTGCCGCATTGCTACCATCGCTGCCAGCGCAAATCAGCGTGGCATAGGGCCGGCCCTGGATGCGGTCCAGCGCTGGGTAGTAGCAGCGGTCAAAGAAATCCTTCAGCATGCCGCTCATGCTGGCCAGGTTTTCCGGCGTGGCAAACACCAGGCCGTCGGCTTGCAGCACATCGTCGGGTTGGGTAGCGGCAGCGTGTTGCAGGCGTACCTGCACTTCGCCTGCCGCGCTGGCGCCAGCCTGAAAGGCCTGTGCCATCTGCAGCGTGCCGCCAGTCAGACTGTGGTAGACGATCAGCAGGGTGGGCATGGGCATAAGTGCTTCCGTCAACGCACAGCCCACGGCACACGTGGCGCCACCAGCGGTGGCCCGTCAAAGCCGTCCACCTGGCCAAAACGGCCGTTGGCGCTTTCCCAATCCTGCTGTGCCTGGGCAATCGCTTCGCGGCTGTAGCCGACAAAGTTCCACCAGATCGTCGGCGTGGACGGCAGCGGCTCGCCGCCAATCAGCAGGGCGCGCGTGCCGGCCGGCAGTTGCAACTGGAGACTGTCCTGGCCGGGCGGCAGGTAGAGCAGCTCATCGGCGTCCAGCGCCTCGCCATTGACCTTGGCCGGGCCGGTCAGCGGCATCAGGCCGTATTCAAAATCGCGTTCCAGCGGCAGCCGCAGCGCCACGTCTTGCTGCGCCAGCAGGTCCACACCCAGCAGCGGCGAATGTACCTCCACCGGTGAGGTGTAGCCCAGCCAGTCACCCACCAGCAGTGTCTGTTCCAGACCGCCCTGGCGCCAGCGTGGCAGTTCCGGATAGTGTTGGAAATCGGGTTCCATGTGCGACAGCGCTTCCGGCAGCGCAATCCACAACTGCGCCGTGTCCAGGCGCGTCTCGCCCGGAGCCGATTCTTCCGTGTGGCTGATGCCGTGGCCGGAGGTCATCAGGTTGACCTGACCGGGCCGGATCATCTGCACATGGCCCAGGCTGTCGCGGTGCAGCACCTGGCCTTCGAGCATCCAGGTAAAGGTCTGCAGGCCGATATGCGGGTGCGGACCGACGCGCAGGCCCTGGCCGGGTGCGAAAGTAGCCGGACCGGCATGGTCCAGAAAGCACCAGGCACCAATCGTGCGCTGCAGGCGCGAGGGCAGGGTGCGCGCCACGGCCATGCCGTCGCCGATCTCGGCCTTGCGCGGGGGAATGCGTTGCGGGGTTTGCATAGCGATACTCCTGGTCAGGGGCGTCCGCCCAGGCCGTGCGTCCCATGCACATGGCCTTCGGCAGACGGGGTGGAAGCGGGTTCGGGATCCTGCTGGGCATGTTCCTGCAGCGTGCGCAGAATGCCGCATTCGCAGACCTGGCGCGCCTCGCGGCAGGTTTCACGCAATGCCTGCAGCTGCAGTTCCAGTGCCTGCAATTCACGGATGCGCGCCGCGACATGGTCGATATGCTCGTCGAGCAGATCGTTGACCTGGGCGCAGTTCTGCAGCGGCTCCTGCTGGAAGCGCAACAGCGCGCGGATCTCGTCCAGCGTCATGTCCAGATTTCGGCAATGCCGGATAAAGGACAACCGCTCCACATGCGCCGGCGTGTAGAGGCGGTAATTGCCTTCGCTGCGCGGCGGCGCCTCCAGCAGTCCGCTGCGCTCGTAGTAGCGGATGGTTTCGGCTGTGGTGTGGGTGGCGCGCGCCAGTTCTCCGATCTTCATGCGACTCCTTGCGTGTGCAGGCAGGCTTCCAGTGTGCCTGTTTCTGCCATGCCATGATCCCGGTCAAGGTCTTTCAGCCGCGCTTGACCTTGACATGATGGCAAGGCTTACCCTAGCTGGCAGAGTGTGTGGACGATGATGAGCACCATACCGCAAATAGGACAAGAACATGCCAGCCGACAAGATCAGCCTGCCCGTAGAGGGCATGACCTGCGCCTCCTGTGTAGGCCGGGTCGAACGCGCCCTGAAGAAAGTCCCCGGCGTCAGCGATGCCGCCGTCAACCTGGCGACCGAACGCGCCGATGTCACGGTGGACGGTGCTGATCGCGCCAGCCTGATTGCCGCAATCGAAAAGGCCGGCTATGCCGTGCCGCAGCAGACTATTGAGCTCTCGGTCGAGGAAATGACCTGTGCCTCCTGCGTGGCGCGTGTCGAGCGGGCGCTGAAGAAGGTGCCCGGTGTCAGCAGCGCCAGCGTCAACCTGGCGACCGAGCGCGCCACCGTGCACGGCAGTGCCGATGTGCAGGCCCTGATCGATGCCGTCACGCGTGCCGGCTATCCGGCGCGCCAGGCCAGCAACAGCGCCGCCATGCAGCAGGAGCTGGAACAGCGCAAGCAGGCCGAACAATCCGCCCTGAAACGTGACCTGTGGCTGGCCGCCATCCTGACGCTGCCGGTGTTTATCCTGGAAATGGGATCGCACCTGATCCCGGCAATGCACCATTGGGTGCAGGACGCCATCGGCATGCAGAACAGCTGGTACCTGCAGTTCGTGCTGACCACGCTGGTGCTGGCCGGACCGGGCCGGCGTTTCTTCACGCTGGGTTTTCCGGCGCTGTTCCGTGCTGCACCGGACATGAACAGCCTAGTGGCGGTGGGCGCCTCGGCCGCCTATGCATTTTCCATCGTGGCCACCTTTCTGCCACGCTTGCTGCCGACTGGTACCGTCAACGTCTATTTCGAGGCGGCGGCGGTCATCGTCACGCTGATCCTGCTGGGCCGCTACCTGGAAGCGCGTGCCAAGGGCCGCACCTCGGAAGCGATCCAGCGCCTGGTCGGCATGCAGGCCAAGACGGCGCGCGTACGCCGCGGCGGCAGTGTGCAGGAAGTGTCGATTGCCGAAGTGCGCCCCGGCGATATCGTCGAGGTGCGTCCGGGCGAACGCGTGCCGGTCGATGGCGAGGTGACCGATGGCGACAGCTGGATCGATGAAAGCATGATCTCGGGCGAGCCGGTGCCGGTGCAAAAGACGGCCGGTGCCAGCGTGACGGGCGGTACGGTCAACCAGACCGGCGCCTTTGCGTTTCGCGCCACCGCGGTCGGCGAAGCCACCATGCTGGCGCAAATTATCCGCATGGTCGAGCAGGCGCAGGGCGGCAAGTTGCCGATCCAGGGCCTGGTCGATCGCATCACCATGTGGTTTGTGCCGGCGGTGATGGCGCTGGCCGTGCTGACTTTCCTGGTCTGGCTGCTGTTCGGCCCGGAGCCGGCGCTGACCTTTGGCCTGGTCAATGGCGTGGCGGTGCTGATTATTGCCTGTCCCTGCGCCATGGGCCTGGCCACGCCGACTTCCATCATGGTCGGCACCGGCCGTGGTGCCGAACTCGGCGTACTCTTCCGCAAGGGCGAGGCACTGCAGACGCTGCAGGAAGTCCAGGTGGTGGCGTTTGACAAGACCGGTACCCTGACCGAAGGTCGCCCGGTGCTGACCGATCTGGTGCTGGCTGACGGCTTCACGCGCGAGCAGGTGCTGCCGCTGCTGGCCGCCGCCGAAGGCAAGTCCGAACACCCGATTGCGCGCGCCATTGTGGCTGCCGCCGAGGGCATGACCCTGCCCGACGTCAGCCGGTTCGATTCCGTCACGGGCTTTGGCATTGCCGCCGAGGCCGGTGGCCAGCGCGTGGACATCGGTGCCGATCGCTACATGCAACAACTCGGCCTGTCTGTCGATGGCTTTGCCGCCGATGCGCAACGCCTGGGCGATGAAGGCAAGTCGCCGATGTACGCCGCGATCGATGGCCGCCTGGCCGCCATCCTGGCTGTGGCCGACCCGATCAAGCCGACGACGCCCGCCGCGATCCAGGCCATGCATGCCATGGGCCTGCGCGTGGCCATGGTCACCGGCGACAACCGCCGTACCGCCGATGCCATTGCGCGCCAGCTCGGCATCGATGAGGTGGTGGCGGAGGTGCTGCCCGATGGCAAGGTCGCCGCCATCCAGCAGCTGCGCCAGCACGGCAAGCTGGCCTTTGTCGGGGATGGTATCAATGACGCGCCGGCGCTGGCCGAAGCCGATATCGGCCTGGCTGTGGGGACCGGCACCGATATCGCCATCGAGGCAGCGGATGTGGTGCTGATGACCGGCCGTCTGACCGCGGTGTCGGACGCGATCGCGCTGTCACGCGCCACCATGCGCAATATCCGGCAGAACCTGTTCTGGGCCTTTGCCTACAACACGGCGCTGATTCCGGTGGCGGCCGGCGTGCTCTATCCGTCTTTCGGCATCCTGCTGTCGCCGGTATTTGCGGCTGGCGCCATGGCGATGAGCTCGGTATTCGTGCTGGGCAATGCGCTGCGGCTGCGGCGCTTCAAGCCGCAAGCGGGTAGCGACAGCTGATAGTCAATGGTGGGGCTCGAGCAACTCCGAGCGCAAGCGGTGCAGCATCAGGTCATCCAGCGAGTGGAAGCCGACATCGCACTGCGCCAGTTCGGCCAGGGCAAAGGCCGCGCCAGTGCCAAAGGCCTCGCGCCGGATCGAATCATGGATCAGGCGCACGGTCTGGTGCGGGAAGCCGAAAATCACCTCGTGGTGACCGACGATGCCACCCACGCGCAGGGACACCACGTTGTCGGGATCGACGTCGAGCTTTTCCGCCAGCTTGCGTGCCGTGCCGGACACCTCGGGCTTGTCGCGGAAATGCTGCTCCACGATCTCGACATCGGCAAACGGTGCAATCGTGCGCAGCAGCCGCGCTGACAGCATCAGGAAGTTGATCCCCAGCGTGATATTGGGCGAACTCATCACGCGCGTCTTGTCGCCCAGTCGCTTCACGAAAGCCAGCTGTTCGTCGTCGTAAGAGGAAATCGCCGTCACCAGCATGATGCCGCGGCGCGCGACGATCTCGCCATAACGCGCCACACTGGACGCATCGGAAAAATCCACGATGGCCTGTACCGGGTGGTCGTCCAGCCATTGCTCCAGATCCAGTTCGTCCAGGCCAACGATCGGAATCTCCGGGCGTTCTTCCATGTGGCTGTCCGGGGGCGCCGAGCGGCGCATGATCCACTGGAGCTGATAGCGTGGGTCGTTGGCGAGGATCCGTGCCACGGCCTGGCCGGCCTTGCCATAACCCATCAATCCGACAGTCATCATCGTGTGTTTCTCCTTTGCTGGGCCGGGCAGAACTGCAGTCCCGGTCTGAATGGGGGCATCACGTAGCGCGGAACCTTCCCTGCAGAAGGGAGACAAGAGAGCCGGATGGACACACAAGAGGCCCGATCCGGCGGCTCCGGCTGAAAATTGGTTTTACCTGTTACCAGAATAAACGCAAAAAAACCGATTTCAGGCCTTTAGCCTGTATTTCCGAATGTGTTGAGGGGAAATAAAATCATAACTATTCACTATATGAAATCTCGGGTGGTGTCATGGCCCGGGCGGGGCAAGGCCGATGCCCGCTGGTTATCATGCGGACAGCCTCATTGATCGGAGCGCATGCCATGTACCTGCCAGAACAGTTCCACGAAACACGACCAGACGTGCTGCAGCAGCTGATCGCCGAATTTCCATTCGCCACGCTGGTGAACGTGGGTCCGGATGGCCTGCCCGTGGCCAACCACCTGCCGTTTTATCTCGATCCTGAAACGGGAAGCTTGCGTGCCCATATGGCGCGCGCCAATCCGCTGTGCCAGCAACTGCAGGACGGCCAGCCGGTGCTGCTGGTTTTTCAGGGCGGCGACAGCTATATCTCGCCCAGCTGGTACCCGAGCAAGGAAGAGGCGCATCGCCAGGTACCGACCTGGAACTACCGCGTGGTCCATGTGCGTGGCCGTGTGCAACTGCGCGAAGACCAGCGCTTTCTGCTCGGTGTGCTGGCCCGCCTGACGCGACAGCAGGAGGCCACGCAGGCCAAGCCCTGGAAAATGAAGGATGCCGAGCACGACTTCCTGTTCGATCAGCTGAAGGAAATCGTCGGCATCGAGGTTTTTGTCGACAGCATCACCGGCAAGTTCAAGCTCGGCCAGAATAAGGAAGATCGGGACCGATTGGGCGCAGCAGACGGCCTGGAAACGCGCGGTGAGCATGCCATGGCGCAGCATATGCGGGAAGCCGGCCGAAAATAGGCACCAGCCAGGCACAAAGGGAGACCTTGGGGAGACGAGGAGGAGAATCTTCCTTCAGAAAAGACAAACGGGCTAGCTCCAGAAGAGCTAACCCGTTGTTTTTATTGGTCGGCGTGGCGGGATTCGAACTCGCGACCCCTTGCACCCCATGCAAGTGCGCTACCAGGCTGCGCCACACGCCGAAGTCATAAATTATAGCTTGTTTTTGAGGATTTTCTCAAGCGCCTGTGAAAATCTTCAGAGGGGAATGGCTCAGGACAGGAAACCCAGGATGGCTTCCAGCTCCTTGCGCAGGCTGCCGACATCGGTGATGGGTGGCAGTTCGCTGCTCTTGACGTCCGGGTGAACGGGCAGGGTGGCCGGTCTGCTGGAAGCAGCGGCTGCGGCAGACTTGCTGTTCTTGCTCATCTCCAGCTGGTGGCGCGCGCCGCTGATGGTGAAACCCTGCTCGTACAGCAGGTTGCGGATCTGGCGCACCATCAGCACCTCGTGGTGCTGGTAGTAGCGGCGGTTGCCGCGTCGCTTCATGGGCGTGAGCTGGGTGAATTCCTGCTCCCAGTAGCGCAGCACGTGTGGCTTGACGCCACACAGCTCGGCCACTTCACCAATGGTGAAATAGCGTTTCGCTGGAATCGGGGGAAGTTCGGTACTGCTCATGTGCCTGTATAGGAGACAAAAACTCCATCATCATACGCCAATGCCGGTGCAAATCAGGGACTTGGCCGGCATACCCAATGCGCCACCGGAGGTGGCAGGCGCCAGTGCCGTCTCAGTCCTCGTCGCCGGGAGAGGGCTCGTCGCCCTGCACGATGGCCTTGAGCTTGTTGCTGGCGTGGAAGGTGACGACACGGCGTGCGTCGATCGAGATCAGCTCGCCAGTGCGCGGGTTGCGACCCGGGCGCGGCGACTTCGAGCGCAGCTGGAAGTTGCCGAAACCGGAGATCTTCACGTCATTGCCCTTGACCAGCTCCTGCACGATCAGGTCGAAAAAGGCGTCGACCATGTCCTTGGCTTCGCGCTTGTTCAGACCGATGTTGTCGAACAGCTTTTCGGCCAGCTGGGCCTTGGTCAGGGTCGGGGTTTCGAGGGAGTCGAGGGCAATGTCCATGGTCGTGCAGCAAGAGGTTCAGGAGCGTAATGGTAGCGTGTTCTGCGATCAGCCGCGTTGACGTGCGCCAACACTGCTGATCAGCTGGTTCAGCACCGCCTGGCGCGCCTGTTCCAGCGCCTCGTCGGTCAGGGCAGCGGCATCGTTCTGCAGCAGCAGGCGGATCGCGACGCTTTTCTCGTCGGTGGCCAGCCAGTCCACGGCCTGGCCGGCCTTGGCGCGGAAAATGTCGAACACGCTGGCGCTGCGCAGCAGGCCTTGCGTCGGTGCGGCCCGGGCGGCTGCGATCAGCTGGTCGTGCGTGACCGATTCCTTCACGATCACAGCAATGTCGCGTTCGGCGGCCTGGTACTTGGGCACCGGCTGCGAATGCGGCAGCGGGCGCTGCAGCACGGCTTCCCAGTCCAGCTCGAACAGCACCGGGGCCTGCGGTAGCTCGTAGGCCTGGCGCCAGCGCGGGTGCAGTTCGCCCACCACGCCAATTGCACGGCCATCCAGCAGGATGCGGGCGCAGCGGCCCGGGTGCAGTGCCGGATGCTCGGCGGCCTCGAATACCGGACGCTGCGGTGCCAGCAGCGCTTCCACATCGCCCTTGGCATCGTAGAAATCGGCTGCGCCTTCCTTGGCATTGCCCCAGTGCGGCACGTTCAGCGCGCCGTAGGCCATGCCGGCAACACGCATCGGCTGATTGAAGCCGGCCACGGTGGTATCGCTGTCCACCACGGAATCGTCACGCAGGAAGATGTGGCCGACCTCGAACACGCGCACGCGGCTGGCCTTGCGGTCCAGGTTGAACTTGACCACGTTCAGCAGCGAGCCGATCAGCGACGTGCGCATCACGCTCATCTGGCTGGCGATCGGGTTCAGCAGGCGGATCGGGTTATCGTTGCCGGCCAGCTCACGCTCCCAGCGCTCCTCGACAAAGCTGTAGTTGATGGTTTCCTGGTAGCCCAGCGCGGCCAGCTGGCGGCGCACGGCAAACGGGTTGCGCTGCGTCTCCAGCGAAATCTTGGGTGTGATCGGGGCTTGCGGCGGTGTCGTCGGCAGGTTGTCGTAGCCGATGATGCGGATCACTTCCTCGATCAGATCTTCTTCGCAGCTGAGGTCAAAGCGGTAGCTCGGCGGCGTGACAGTGATCAGATTGCCATCGAGCTCGCTCGGCAGACCGAGGCCGCGCAGCGCGGACAGGCATTGCTCGGCCGTGACCGGCATGCCGATGACCTTGCTGGCGCGATCCACGCGCAGCGTGACCGGCTTGGCCTGCGGCATAGCCGGCTGCACATCGCTGGCCGGCCCGGCCTCGCCGCCGCAGATCTCCAGGATCAGCTGGCTGATGCGTTCCACCACCTGCAGCGTGCGCGCCGGATCGACGCCGCGCTCGTAGCGGTGGCCAGCATCGGTGCTGAAGTTGTAGCGGCGTGAACGGCCAGCCACGGACTTGGGCCACCAGAAGGCGACCTCGACATAGACGTTCTGCGTGTCGTCACCGACGGCGGTGGCGTCGCCGCCCATGATGCCGGCCAGCGATTCCACTTCCTGCGCATCGGCAATCACGCCGACCTGGCTGTCCAGCGCTACCGTGTTGCCGTTGAGCAGCTTGAGCTGTTCGCCCTCACGGCCCCAGCGCACGTTGAGTTCGGAGCCATGGATCTTGTCGCGGTCAAAGATGTGCGAAGGCTGGCCTAGCTCGAACATCACGTAGTTGGAGATGTCCACCAGGGCCGAGACACTGCGCTGGCCGCAGCGTGCCAGGCGGTCCACCATCCAGCCCGGGGTAGCGGCCTCGGTGTTGACGCCCCGGATCACGCGGCCGCTGAAACGGCCGCACAGTTCAGGGGCTTCCACGGTGACCTTGACGGCATCGTCACTGCTGACGGCGACGCTGGCTTCAGGCAGGGCCTGCAGCGGCGCGCCGGTCAGGGCCGACACCTCGCGCGCGATGCCGTACACGCTCAGGCAGTGCGCCAGGTTGGGCGTGAGCTTGAGCGTGAACAGCGTGTCGTCCAGATCCAGGTACTCGCGGATGTCCTGGCCGACCGGCGCATCGGCCGGCAGTTCCAGCAGGCCGCCGTGGTCATCGGACAGGCCCAGTTCGCGCGAGGAGCACAGCATGCCAAAGCTCTGCACGCCGCGCAGCTTGCCGACCTTGATCTTGAACGGCTTGCCGTCTTCATCGGGCGGCAGCTCTGCGCCCACCATGGCGCAGGGGATCTTGATGCCGGGGCGCGCGTTGGGTGCGCCGCAGACGATTTGCAGCAGCTCGCCGGTGCCGGCATCGACCTTGCACACGCGCAGGCGGTCGGCATCGGGATGCTGTTCGGCCTCCTTGATCTCGGCCACGACGATGGAGGTGAAGGGCGGCGCCACCGGACGCAGCTCCTCGACTTCCAGACCAGCCATGGTCAGGGTGTCGGCCAGCTGTGCGGTACTCAGGGACGGGTTGCAGAATTGACGGAGCCAGGATTCGGGGAATTGCATGGGATATTCAGGACAGGAATGCGGTCAGCGGGGAGGGCGGCAGTGCGGTCAGCCGGTTCAGCGGAACTGGCTCAGGAAGCGCACGTCGCCATCAAAGAACAGGCGCAGGTCGTTCACGCCATAACGCAGCATGGTGAAACGGTCCAGGCCCATGCCAAAGGCAAAGCCGATGTATTGCTCGGGATCCAGGCCCATGTTGCGGATCACGTTCGGGTGCGTCTGGCCGCTGCCGGCCACTTCCAGCCACTTGCCGGCCAGCGGGCCGCTCTGGAACTGGATATCGATTTCGGCGCTGGGCTCGGTGAACGGGAAGAAGCTGGGGCGGAAGCGCAGCACCAGGTCATCGCTCTCGAAAAACTTGCGGCAGAACTCGGTAAACACCACCTTCAGGTCCTTGAAGCTGATGTTCTCGCCAACCCACAGGCCTTCGCACTGGTGGAACATCGGCGAGTGGGTGGCGTCGCTGTCCACGCGATAGGTACGGCCTGGGGCAATCACGCGCACCTCGGGGATGCGCTGGCCGGCGTCCAGCAGGTTCTGGTGGCGCTTGACGTGCTGTACCGCATGGCGGATCTGCATCGGGCTGGTGTGGGTACGCAGCAGGCTGCCGCCTTCGACGTAGAAGGTGTCGTGCATGGAGCGTGCCGGGTGGTCTTCCGGCGTGTTCAGCGCGGTGAAGTTGAACCAGTCGGATTCGATTTCCGGGCCGCGCGCCACTTCAAAGCCCATCGAACCGAACAGCTGCTCGATGCGCTCCATGGTCAGCGTCACCGGATGCAGGCCACCGGCACCACGCTGGCGGCCGGGCAGGGTGACGTCGAGCGCCTCGGCCTGCAGCTGGGCCTGCAGCTCGGCTTCGGCCAGCGCCTGGCGGCGTGCCGTCAGCGCGGCCTCGATCGCCTGCTTGGCCTGGTTGATGGCGGCGCCACGGGTCTTCTTGTCCTCGACGCTGAGCTGGGCCATGCCCTTCATCAGTTCGGTGATCTGGCCGGATTTGCCGAGGAAACGCGCCTTGGCGTTTTCCAGGTCATTCGGGGTGCTGGCTTGGTCGAAACTCTGCTGCGCGCTGGCAACAATGGCTTCCAGGTCGTTCATGGAGGATTCTTGCAATGGTGGCAGCGCGGCAGGCGCTGCCTGGGTCTGACAAAGGGAATACGGGAGTGTGCTGCAAGGCAGCACGCCGTGAAACGGCATCCAGCCATTGTCGCCGCTTTGGGTGACAAATGGGTGGATGCGGTCTCTGCGACTGGGGCAGAAGGCCATGGAAAAAGGGCTGGACCTTGTGCAGGACCAGCCCTTTGCTTTGGCCAGCGGGTTCGCCAGGTGTCAGTTGACAGGCAACAGGCGACGCAGTGAACCCGTCGTGACTCAGGCTGCCAGCTTGGCCTTGACCTGGTTCACGATGCTGGTGAAAGCAGCCGCATCATGCACGGCGATATCGGCCAGCACCTTGCGGTCGATTTCGATGGCGGCTTTCTTCAGACCATTGGTGAACTGGCTGTAAGTCAGGCCATTGGCACGGGCAGCGGCGTTGATACGGGTGATCCACAGCTGGCGGAACACGCGCTTCTTGTTACGACGATCGCGGTAGGCATACTGGGCAGCCTTCATGACTGCCTGCTTGGCTACGCGATAGACGTTACCACGACGACCACGGAAACCCTTGGCCAGGGCGAGGACTTTCTTGTGACGGGCACGTGCCGTTACACCACGTTTGACGCGAGGCATATTATTTCTCCTTGTTCGTCAGTTGATTACAGGCCTTGCTTGGGCAGCATCTGTGCCATGTGACCCATGTTGGTCTCATGGACATCCACTGCGCCGCGCAGGTGGCGCTTGTTCTTGGTGGTCTTCTTGGTCAGGATGTGGCGCTTGAAAGCCTGGCCACGCTTGACGCTACCACCCGGACGAACGCGGAAACGTTTCTTCGCGCTGCTCTTGGTCTTCATTTTGGGCATTGGAATGCTCCTTTTTTGTTGTGCTCGTGAGGCGGAACGTCACCTTGACATCCTCTTGCAGGCCCCGAGCCACTTGTTGTTGCCGATTCCGTTGCCGGAACGACTGAATGACAGGCCGCTTGCGCCGCCTGTCAGACGGGGTGCGACAGCCTTACTGGCCGTCGGCTTCAGCTGCAGGCGCGGAAGCGGCCTGCGGCTTGTTGTCCTTGGGACTGATTGCCTTCTTGCGGCCAGGGGCGATCATCATGATCATCTGGCGGCCTTCCAGCTTGGGGAACTGTTCTACCACGATGCTGTCGCCGAGCTCATCGCGGATGCGCTGCAGCAGGTCCATGCCCAGCTGCTGGTGCGTGATCTCGCGGCCGCGGAAGCGCAGCGTGATCTTGCACTTGTCGCCGTCTTCCAGGAAGCGGCGGATGTTGCGCATCTTGATGTTGTAGTCGCCGTCATCGGTGCCAGGGCGGAATTTCACTTCCTTGACCTCGATGACCTTCTGCTTGGCCTTGGCTTCGGCAGCCTTCTTCTGTTCCTGGTACTTGAACTTGCCGTAGTCCATCAGGCGGCAGACCGGGGGATTGGCCGTGGCGGCAATTTCCACCAGGTCCACGTCCAGGTCTCCGGCCATGCGCAGGGCTTCCTGCAGGGAAACGATGCCCAGGGGCTCGTTGTCCGGGCTGGACAGGCGTACTTCAGGAGCCGTGATTTCACGGTTCAGGCGGTGCTTGCGTTCTTCACGCTGGCGGCGATCACGAAATTCGGTAGCGATGGTAGATATCCTTTTTTCAGTTACGGTAGGTTCACGCAAGACAGGCGACCATCCATTGCTGGTTGGCCGCCGGCAGCGATCAGGCAGAAGGGGCTTCTGTCTGCAGGGACTTGCGGGCGATGTCCTGCTGGAGCAGTTCGGCGAACGCATCCAGCGACATCACGCCCAGATCCTGGTTGCCTCTGGCGCGCACGGCCACGCTGTTGTGCTCTTTTTCCTTGTCGCCAACGACCAGGATGTACGGCAGCTTCTGCGTGGCATAACTGCGTATTTTATAGGTAATCTTGTCGTTGTGCAGGTCCGTGATGACCCGGATGCCTTGTTTTCGCAGCGTTTCTGCCACGTTTTTGGCGTAATCGGCCTGTGCATCGGTGATATTGAGCACGGCAACCTGAACCGGCGCCAGCCAGGAGGGCAGGGCGCCCGCATACTGTTCGATCAGGATGCCGATGAATCGTTCCATGCTGCCGACAATCGCGCGGTGCAGCATCACCGGACGGTGGCGGCCGCCATCCTCGCCGACGAATTCGGCGTCCAGGCGTTCTGGCATCGAGAAGTCGACCTGGATCGTGCCGCACTGCCATTCCCGGCCGATGGCGTCTTTCAGCGTGTACTCGATCTTGGGGCCGTAGAAGGCACCGTCGCCGGGGGAGATCACGTAGTCGCAGCCGGAAGCGCGCAGGCTTTCCATCAGCGCGTGCTCGGCCTTGTCCCAGACTTCATCGGAACCGATGCGCTGCTCGGGGCGCGTCGAGACCTTGTAGATGATGTTGCTGAAGCCGAAATCGGCATAGACCTTTTGCAGCAGGCTGGTGAAGGCGCTACATTCGGCCAGGATCTGGTCTTCGGTACAGAAGATGTGGCCGTCGTCCTGGGTGAAGGCACGCACGCGCATGATGCCGTGCAGGCCGCCGCTGGGTTCGTTGCGGTGGCACTGGCCGAATTCGCCGTAGCGCAGCGGCAGGTCACGGTAGCTGCGCACGCCCTGCTTGTAGATCAGGATGTGGCCGGGGCAGTTCATCGGCTTGAGTGCGTAATCGCGCTTTTCCGATTCGGTGGTGAACATGTTCTCGCGGTACTTGTCCCAGTGGCCGGTCTTTTCCCACAGGCCCTTGTCGAGCAGCTGCGGGCCTTTCACTTCCTGGTAGCCGTTGTCGCGGTAGACGTTGCGCATGTACTGCTCGACCTGCTGCCAGATGGTCCAGCCCTTGGGGTGCCAGAACACGGTACCGGGGGAGTGTTCGTCGATGTGGAACAGGTCCAGCTCGCGTGCCAGCTTGCGGTGGTCGCGCTTCTCGGCTTCTTCCAGCATGTGCAGATAGGCTTTCAGCTCGTCCTTGCTGGCCCAGGCGGTGCCGTAAATGCGCTGCAGCATCTCGTTCTTGCTGTCGCCGCGCCAGTAGGCGCCAGCCACCTTCATCAGCTTGAAGTGCTTGAGCTTGCCGGTGCTGGGCACGTGCGGGCCGCGGCACAGGTCCTCGAAGGCGCCTTCGCGGTAGAGCGAGACGTCTTCATTGCTCGGGATGCTGGCGATGATCTCGGCCTTGTAGTCTTCGCCCATGCCCTTGAAAAAGGCCACGGCCTCGTCGCGCGGCAGCACGCGGCGCTGCACCGGCTCGTCCTTGTTGGCGAGTTCGGTCATCTTCTTCTCGATGGCAACCAGGTCTTCCGGCGTGAACGGGCGCTTGTAGCTGAAGTCGTAGTAGAAGCCGTTGTCGATCACCGGGCCGATGGTGACCTGGGCGTCGGGGAACAGTTCCTTGACGGCGTAGGCCAGCAGGTGGGCGGTGGAGTGGCGGATCAGCTCCAGGCCGTCGGCGTCCTTGGCGGTGACGATGGCCAGGGCGGCGTCCTGCTCGATCAGGTAGCTGGTATCGACCAGCTTGCCGTCGACCTTGCCGCCCAGGGCGGCCTTGGCCAGGCCGCTGCCAATGCTGGCAGCGACATCGGCCACGGTGACGGATTGTTCGAAACTGCGCTGGGAACCGTCGGGAAGAGTGATCTGGATCATGGTGTGCATCAATGGGGGCAAGAAAAAAGCGCGGGGTGCCGCGCTTGGTGGGGGTGGTTTCCGGGTCAGGCCGGGAAAACCGGGCGCGCAGGCAGCGTGCCGGCAGCCGTAGTGCGGTTGCCGTGCATGGGCGAGGTGCTAGTTCGCGGTGTCATAACCCGTGCTGCCTTTCCTGCTCTTGCTGGTTGAAGGGAATACCCGCATTTTACCCTGTCTGCGCCAGACTGGCATTTTCCGGCTTGCAAGGGCTTGGCAAATGTGTACAAATCATGACCAGTTGCCGGATGGGCTCCGGTACACTTGCAGCACCGGGTGCCTGCAGTCAGTGCGCCCCAGATGATGAAAGCAAGAGAAATCCTATGGCACATTACGATCCCCCTTTTGAAATTCATGTGCACGGCGAGGTCTCTCTGCATCCTGAAGTGACGACCGATGACGTGGCCGAAGCGCTGCGTCCGCTGTGGCAGTATGCGGGTGCGCGCTCGCTCGCCGATGGCGCTGCCAGCGCCTATGACGAGGAGCCCGGCATCCAGTACGACCAGCGCCAGAATCTGCTGCGCATGTGCTGGACAGTGCGCGGCGATGAAGGTTTCCGCCGCCATATCGATGACATGTGCATGAACCTCAACGAACTGGCCAGCACCGGCGCGCCGATCGAGGTCACTTTCTACGACACCGAATACGACGACGAGGACAACGAGAATCGTGGCGAGGAAGCGCGCGACGATTTCATGATCGTGTTCGTCGGCCCGACGCCGGCCGCCATCATGCAGATCCAGCGCGACCTGCTGGTGCAGGATGTGATCGCGGTGATGGAGCGCCACTTCGACAGCAACGAGCTGCGCGGCGTGGTGGAAGAGGTGGACAAGCTGTTCACACAGCGCTTTGATGCGCTGGTCGAATCGCTGGAACTGGGCAAGCCGCCAAGCGGCTCCGGCCCGGCTGGCCATCGCGGCCCGGGCCGCAACAAGCGCCACCTGCACTGATCGCCGATGCGCGCCTTGCTGCCTGAGACGGCGCTCAACCCCGGTGTGCGCCGGCGCGAGGTGTTTGGCTGGGCGCTGTACGATTTTGCCAATTCCGGCTACACCACCGTGGTGCTCACGGCGGTGTTCTCTGCCTATTTCGTTTCGGCTGTAGCTGGTGCGACCAGCTGGGCGACGCTGCTGTGGACGCTGGCAATCGGCCTGTCGAATGCCATCGTGATGCTGCTGATGCCGGCGCTGGGCGCCTGGGCCGACCAGCGTGCCGCCAAGAAGCGGCTGCTGATGCTGGTGACGCTGCTGTGCGTGCTGTTTACGGCTGCGCTGGCACTGGCGCAGCCGGGGATGGTGGCGCTGGCGGTGCTGCTGATTGTCATCTCCAATACCTTCTACAGCATGGGCGAGTCGCTCACGGCGGCATTCCTGCCGGAGCTGGCGCGGCCCGAGGCGATGGGGCGAGTGAGCGGACTCGGCTGGGGCTTTGGCTATGCCGGCGGCATGCTGACGCTGGCCGTGTGCCTGGCCTTCGTGCTGTGGGCGCAGGCGCAGGGCATGCCGGCCGGGCAGTATGTGGCGGTGACCATGCTGATCACGGCGGCACTGTATGGGCTGCCGGCGCTGGGCACGTTTGCGCTGCTGCGCGAGCATGCACGGCCACGCGCGCAGACCACGCGCACCGGTATCGCGCATGGCTTTGGCCAGCTGCGCTACACTTGGCAGCAGACCCGACAACTGCCGGACCTGCGCCTGCTGCTCGGCAGCACGGTGTGCTATCAGGCTGGCGTGGCGGTGGCGATCACGCTGGCGGCTATCTATGCCGAGCAGGTAATCGGCTTTGAATCGCAGGAAACCATGATCATGGTGCTGGCGCTGAACCTGGCGGCGGCATTCGGGGCGCTGCTGTTTGGCCAGCTGCAGGACCGCATTGGCCACCGGCTGGCGCTGGCACTGACGCTGGTCGGCTGGATCATGGTCTGCCTGCTGGCGGCATCGGCCAGTGGCAAGCCGCAGTTCTGGGTGGCGGCCACGATTGCCGGCTTGTGCATGGGCAGCAGCCAGTCAGCCGGGCGCGCCATGGTCGGGCTGTTTGCACCGCCGCAGCAGCTGGCGGAATACTTTGGCCTGTGGACCACGGTCACGCGGCTGGCCAGCATCCTCGGGCCGATCAGCTACGGCCTGATTACCTGGGCCGCGTCGGGCAACCAGCGCGTGGCGATTCTGGCCTGCAGCCTGTTCTTTGTGCTTGGCATGGCCTTCCTGTGGCCGATGCGGGTGCAGCGCGGTCGCCAGGCGGCGCTGGCAGCCTGATCTTCAGATCTGGACCTGTTCAACCTGGGCAGCGTGAATGCCCAGCCACTTGTCGGCGGCGAGTGCCAGCCGTTCGGGCGCGGCAGTGCACAGCCAGGACAGTTGACGTGGCGTGCCGACTTCCGGATCAGGGGTGTTGAGGCGGGTCTTTTCCAGCAGGCGGCGCGTCTGCAGCGCCACCGATTCGCCCGGATCGATCAGCGTGACGGCCGGGCCGACCAGCTCCTGCAGCGTGCGGGCAGCAAACGGGTAGTGCGTGCAGCCCAGCGCCAGGGTGTCAATGCCGTGCTCCGGGTCCTGTCCGGCAAAGGGTTCCAGCGCCTGCACGTAGATCGCGCACAGGCGCTGCACTTCGGCCAGCCCGGCCGGGCCATCCAGCGCATTCTCGATCGCCAGTGCCAGGCCGTTGCAGGCCTGCACGCGCACATCATGCTCACCCCGCCAGGTCTGTACCAGCTGCTGGAACTTGCTGCTGGCAACCGTGCCATGGGTAGCCATGATGCCGATATGGCCGGTGCGGGTGAGGGCGGCGGCCGGCTTGATCGCCGGTTCGATGCCGATCAGAGGGAGTGTCGGGTAACGGGCGCGCAGCTCCTGTGCCGCCTGCGCGGTGGCGGTATTGCAGGCCACCACCAGCGCCTTGATGCGGTAGCGTTCGACCAGAAAATCGGCGATGGCAAAGCTGCGCGCCTGGATCTCTTCCGTGCTGCGTTCGCCATAGGGCGCCCAGGCGGTATCGGCCAGATAGACCAGGTCTTCCTGCGGCAGCACATGCAGCAGCTCGCGCAGCACGCTCAGGCCGCCGACGCCGCTGTCGAACACGCCGATCGGCTGGCGGGAGTAATCGGTCTCGCTCACGCTCTGCCCGTCAGCATCAGGCCGCAGCCGTGATGCGCAGCGCGATGCTGCCCACGCCTTCGACTTCGCCGTGCAGCTGGTCGCCCGGCTGCACCGGGCCGACGCCTTCGGGCGTGCCGGTGTAGATCAGGTCGCCAGGCTGCAGCGTGTAGTAGCGCGACAGGTCGGCGATGACTTCGCGGATGTTCCAGATCAGCTGGTTCAGGTTGCCCGACTGGCGTTGTTCGCCATTGACCTGCAGCGTGATGGCGCCTTGCTCCAGCACCTGTTCCGGCATCGGCACGATGGGCGACAGCACAGCAGCGCCTTCAAAGTTCTTGCCGGTATCCCAGGGGCGACCCTTGTCGCGCGCCTGGTATTGCAGGTCGCGGCGCGTCATGTCAAAGCCGCAGGCGTAGCCGAAGATGTGCTGGTGTGCATCAGCTTCATCGATGTTGCGGCCGCCCTTGCCAATGGCGACGACCAGCTCCATCTCGTAGTGCAGATTGTTGGTGCGCGGTGCGTAGGGCAGGCTGCTGCCGGACGGGATCAGGTGCGCATTCGACTTGATGAAGTAGAACGCCGGATCGACCGACTTGTCGACGGTAAAGCCCATCTCGATGGCGTGTGCCAGATAGTTGCGGCCAACGCAGAAGATGCGGTTGACCGGAAAACGGCGGCTGTCGCCGGCGATCTCGGCCGAGGCCACCGGTGGGGGCGGGAAGAGGTAGCTGTCCTGTGTCATGGCAAGACCTTTGCAAGGGAGAAAAGGGCGGTAGCCCGAAGGCCACCGCCCGCAGCGGGCAGCCGGCGGCGATCAGGCCGTGGCGATGTCAATGCCCTTGAACTCGCCGGTGGCGATACGCTTTTGCCATTCGGCCGGGCCGGTGATGTGGGCGCTGGTACCGCCGGCATCCACCGCTACGGTGACCGGCATGTCTACCACGTCGAATTCGTAGATCGCCTCCATGCCCAGGTCCTCGAAGCCGACGACCTTGGCGTTCTTGATCGCCTTGGACACCAGATAGGCGGCACCGCCCACGGCCATCAGGTAGGCCGACTGGTGGTTCTTGATCGATTCGATGGCGACCGGGCCGCGTTCGGCCTTGCCGATCATGGCGATCAGGCCGGTTTTTTCCAGCATCATGTCGGTGAACTTGTCCATGCGGGTGGCGGTGGTCGGGCCAGCCGGGCCCACGGCCTCGTCACCGACCGGATCGACCGGACCAACGTAGTAGATCACGCGGTTGGTGAAATCGACCGGCAGCGGTTCGCCCTTGGCCAGCATGTCCTGGATGCGCTTGTGCGCAGCATCGCGGCCAGTCAGCATCTTGCCGTTGAGCAGCAGGGTCTGGCCCGGCTTCCAGCTGGCGACTTCTTCCTTGGTCAGGGTGTTCAGGTCAACGCGCTTGCTGGTTTCGGTGTTGGGCGTCCAGTTGACCTGCGGCCACAGGTCCAGGCTGGGTGCGTCCAGGTAGACCGGGCCGCTGCCATCCATGACGAAGTGGGCATGGCGGGTGGCCGCGCAGTTCGGGATCATGGCAACCGGTTTGGAGGCCGCGTGCGTCGGGTACATGGCGATCTTCACGTCCAGCACCGTGGTCAGGCCGCCCAAGCCTTGCGCGCCAATGCCGAGGGCGTTGACCTTTTCGAACAGCTCCAGGCGCAGTTCTTCCACCTGGTCCAGCTTTTCGCCCTTGGCGGCCTTTTCCTGCAGCTGGTACATGTCCAGGTCTTCCATCAGGCTCTGCTTGGCCATCAGCATGGCTTTCTCGGCAGTACCGCCAATGCCGATACCCAGCATGCCCGGTGGGCACCAGCCGGCACCCATGGTCGGTACGGTCTTCAGCACCCAGTCGACCAGGCTGTCGGACGGGTTCAGCATGACGAATTTGGTCTTGTTCTCGGAGCCGCCGCCCTTGGCCGCCACGGTCACGTCCAGCTTGTCGCCGGGCACCAGTTCGACAAAGATCACGGCCGGCGTGTTGTCCTTGGTGTTCTTGCGCGCAAAGTGCGGATCTGCCACGACGGACGCGCGCAAGCGGTTTTCGGCCAGGCCATAGCCACGGCGCACGCCTTCGTTGATGGCGTCATCCAGGCTGCCGGTCAGGCCCTCGAAGCGCACGTCCATGCCGACCTTCAGGAACACGTTGACGATGCCGGTGTCCTGGCAGATCGGGCGATGGCCGGTGGCGGACATCTTGCTGTTGGTCAGGATCTGCGCCATGGCATCCTTCGCCGCAGGCGACTGCTCGCGCTCGTAGGCACGCGCCAGGTGCGAGATGTAGTCAGCCGGATGGTAGTAGCTGATGTACTGCAGCGCGCCAGCAATCGATTCGATCAGATCGTCCTGCTTGATGATGGTCGTCATGGGGTGTGTCCTCGTTATGGGTATGGAAAGGGCTTGCCTGGCGCGTGGCCGGGCAACATTCCCGATTTTAGCCCTTGGGGCCGGGGGTGGCGATGGATTGGGGCTATGGGCGGGATAACGTGGAGGCACTGGCGGACAGGCGCAAAAAAACCGCCATGCATGCATGGCGGTTGGCTGGTCAAGCGTGAAGTCTCAGGCCGCCGGCCGGCTCAGCCACAGAGGAAAGCGGCGCTTCTTCTCCGGCACCACCTCGGCGACCTGCGCAGTGACCGGCCCCGGCAGCGCCGGCGCATGGCCAGCTTCCAGGCAGACGCGCACGCATTCGCGGATATGCTGTTCGCCCAGGTAGCGCAGCGCGGCGTAGCCAAGCGAGGCGGCAGCGACCTGACCGGCGATCGGCACATAGCGCACGGCCTGCTTGGTGGTGAGGCGCACGCCGACCATCTTGATGGCGCGCAGCACCAGGTCGCGCGTGACCATGCGGCCGACCATCACGGCGCCGACGGTGGCGATGGCGTTTTGCAGCTTTTCCTGGCGCTCCGGATCCATCTGCCGGATCTGCTCCGGCGTCAGGCCAAAGGCCTGGTTGATCTGTGGGATCAGCTTGCTCATCAGGGTGGCATCGACAAACAGGTCCATGCCCGGAATCGGCACCATGCTGGTCACGGCGCCGGTCATGGCCTTGCGGTGCAGCATGGCGCGCGAGCGCTTCACGGCCTTTTCCAGGGTCGGGTGACCTTGTGCCATTTCCAGTGCATTCATCTGGCAGACTCCTCAAGAGGTGGTGGACAGCCAATTAGATGGGTGACGATGTCCGCGGTTCAATATTCCTGACATATCCTGCTGTAAGCAGATGCTATTTTCCGGCCGATCGCGTGACACAGTGCACAGATTTACACTGGGACAGTCTTCCACTGCCTGATTGCCGATGCGAGCCCTTGCCCTGTATGCCGGTCCTGCCGCGCTGCGCCATATCCAGCACCATGGCCTGCAGCCGCAGCATGTGCGGGCGCTGCCGGCCGCCGCTGGTGGCCCCAAGGGCCTGATGCTGCTGCGGCTGGACCGATTCCTGTTTGGCGACTGGCTGCCGCAGTCAGATCAGCCGATCGACCTGATTGGCGCCTCCATCGGTGCCTGGCGCTGGGCTTCGGCCTGCATGCCCGATCCGGTGGCGGCCTTGCAGGAACTGGAGCGCATCTATGTGCGCGGCGATTTTGGCCAGCGCCAGGAGGCCGGCGCGCGCCATGTGCCGACGCCGGCTGAGGTCAGCGCGGCCTTTGCCCGTTTCCTGCAGCAGATGTTTGCCGGGCACGAGCAGGCCATCGTGCAGAACCCGCGTTACCGCCTGCACGTGCTGGCCTCGCAGGGACGCGGCTTGCTGCAGCGCGAGAACGGTCGCTGGCAAACCCTGGCCGGCTATCTGGCGGCCTATGCCGGCAATGCGGTGCAGCGCCAGGCGCTCGGGCGCTGGCTGCAACGGCTGGTGTTTTCTAGCGGCGGCGCAGCGCTGCCGTTTGACGATGACCGGTTTCCCACGCAGCAGATCGCGCTGGAGGCCGGCAACCTGCTGACCGTGCTGCAGGCCAGCGGTTCGATCCCGTTCGTGCTGCAGGCAGTGCACGATATTCCGGGCGCGCCGCCCGGTGCCTGCTGGGATGGCGGCATCACCGACTACCATCTGCATCTGCGCTACCGCGGCGGGCAGGGCGGCGAGAGCGGCATCGTGCTGTACCCGCATTTCCAGCGCGCCGTGATTCCGGGCTGGCTGGACAAGGCCTGGCGCTGGCGCCACGGCAGCAGTGCCGCGCTGGATCATGTGTTGCTGCTCGGCCTGCGTCCGGAGTGGGTCGCCAGCCTGCCGCGCGGCAAGCTGCCTGACCGCAGCGACTTCCGTTTTCACCTGGCCGACCCGGCTGCGCGCATGCGCGACTGGAACCAGGCCATTGCCGCCAGCGAACAGCTGGTGGATGAATTTGCCGCCTGGCTGGAGCGCCCCGATCCCGGCCAGGTCTTACCCCCTTGACCGTATATGCAAGTCCCTGATCCCCGAATCGATCCCCAGGCCTGGGCCCGCCTCAAGCCCCATGTGCGCGATCTGCTGATCCGCATCAACCGCCATCCGCGCCCGCCAATGGAAACGCTGCCGGTGGAGGAAGCGCGTGCCGCCTATGCCGGCGGCTCCGGCGTGCTCGAAATTCCGGCGCCGCAGCTGGCGCGTATCGAGGATTTCACGATGCCGGCGCGTGACGGCTACCCGATGCCGGCGCGCCTGTACGTCGCCACGACCGAACAGCAGGGCGTGCTGCCGGTGCTGCTGTTCTTCCATGGCGGCGGCTTTCTGGTCGGCAGCGTGGATACGCATGACACGCTGTGCCGCGCGCTGGCGCAGCACAGCGGCTGCGCCGTGGTATCGGTCGATTACCGGCTCGGCCCGGAATACAAGTTCCCGGTGGCTTTCGAGGACGCCTGGGACAGCCTGGCCTGGCTGCATGAACATGGCGCCGTGCTCGGTCTGGATCCGGAACGCATCGCCGTGGGCGGCGACAGCGCCGGTGGCACGCTGGCAGCGGGCTGCGCCGTGCAGGCGCGCGATGCCGGTCTGCCGCTGCGCTTGCAGCTGTTGTTCTACCCGGGCATGCAGGAGGCAGCGCTGACGCCATCGCGCCGCGCATACGCTTACGGCTTCCTGCTGACCGAGCCGCAGATCCAGTGGATGTTCAACAGCTATGTCACCGAGCCGGATGAGTTCATGGACTGGCGCTTTGCCCCGGTGCATGCCGACGATGTCGATGGCGTGGCGCCGGCCTGGATCGGCCTGGCCGAATGCGATCCCATCTTTGACGATAGCATGATGTGGGCAGATCGCTTGCGCATGGCCGGTGTGCCAGTCGAGCTGGAGATCTACCACGGCACCATCCACGAGTTCATCAAGATGGGTCGTGCCATTCCCGAAGCTCTGCTCGCGCATCGCGATGCCGCTGCTGCCTTGCGCGCCGCCTTGCAGCCGGAGCTGGCATGAAGACCCTGCCTGACCATGTCTGCCAGCTCGGTAGCTGGGAGGATCTGCGTGAAGCGGCAATGCAGGTGCGCGATGCTGTCTTCGTGCAGGAGCAGGGCTTTACGCACGACGAGGAATACGATGCACTGGACGCCGACGCCTTGCATCTGGTGATTCGCGATGCTAGCGGTGTGGTGCTGGCTACGGCGCGCCTGCTGCGGGAGCCAGTGGCCGAGGGTGAACCGCCCACTGGCCGCATCGGCCGTGTCGCCGTGATGCAACCCGCTCGCGGCCAGGGCTGGGGCCGTCAGCTGCTGCTGGTGTTGCAGGAGCAGGCGCTTCAGCGCGGTGACCAGCGTCTGGTGCTGGGAGCGCAGCAGGTGGCCGCGCCGTTCTATGCGCAACTGGGCTACCAGCGTACGCCGCATACCTATGACGAGGGTGGCATCCCGCATGTGCAGATGGTGCTGGACATGACAAGACCGTCATGATGCCGGGTGAGAATGGCCACCATGTCTGAACTGTCCCATCCTGATACCTCCGATTCCTCTCTGCAACGCGCCTGGCAGGTGCTGCTGGTATTCCTGCGTCTCGGGCTGACCTCGTTTGGCGGTCCTAGCGCGCATCTGGGCTATTTCCGTGAAGCCTTTGTGGAGCGTCTGCGTTGGCTGGACGACAAAGCCTATGGCGATCTGGTGGCGCTGTGCCAGTTCCTGCCCGGCCCGGCCAGCAGCCAGGTCGGTATGGGGATCGGCCTGATGCGCGCCGGCCATCTGGGCGCGCTGGCGGCGTGGATCGGCTTCACCATGCCATCGGCGATCGTGCTGATCCTGGCGGCGCTGGGGCTGACACAGTGGGGCGGCATGCCGCACGGGCTGATCCAGGGCCTGAAACTGGCGGCGGTGGCCGTGGTGGCGCATGCGGTCTGGGGCATGGCGCAGACCTTTTGCAAGGGGCTGCCGGAGCGCGTGCTGATGCTGCTGATGACGGTGGCGGTGCTGCTGACGCCGCAATGGCCGGCACTGGTGCTCCTGTTCCTGCTGCTGGCCGGACTGGCTGGCTATGCGCTGCTGCGTAGCGCACCGGCCCAGCCCGGGGCGGCCATGACGGTGCCGCTGTCGCGCCGACAGGCGCTGTTCTGGCTATTGGCGTTTGCCGTGCTGCTGGCACTGGCCTGGCTACCCTGGCCGGACCTGCATGCCAGCCTGGCGGCCGCGTTCTACCGCGCCGGCAGCCTGGTGTTTGGTGGCGGCCACGTGGTGCTGCCGTTGCTGGAAACCGAAGTCGTGCAACGCGGCTGGCTTGATGCCGACACCTTCCTCGCTGGCTATGGCCTGACGCAGGCGGTGCCGGGTCCGCTGTTCACCTTTGCCGCTTTTCTGGGTGCGGCCATGGACGCGCCGCTGGGCGGCTGGTGGGCCGGCCTGCTGGCCTTGCTGGCGATCTTCCTGCCAGCCTATCTGCTGATCGTTGGTGCGCTGCCGTTCTGGGAGCAGTGGCGCCATCTGGCCGGTCTGCGCGCTGCGCTGCAGGGCGTGAATGCGGCGGTGGTCGGGCTGCTGCTGGCGGCCTTGCTGCAGCAGGGCGCGCTGGCTCTGCGCCAGCCACTCGACGGCGTGCTGGTCCTGCTGGCCTGGGTGCTGTTGCGCCGCCATGTGCCGCCCTGGCTGGTGGTGCTGTTGTCCGGTCTGGCCGGCTTGTTGCTGCAGAGCTGGCGATAAGCATATGACTGATCTGTCCGAGCCGGGTCATGGACAGGCCGGCGTAAGGTGCTAGCATCGGATACTTTCCGCCAACACAAGAATCCCCCTGACCCGAGGAGACACCCATGTCACTGGATCCGTCCAAGTTCAAGTCCGAAACCCTGGCGCTGCATGCCGGCTACCAGTCCGATCCGACCACGCGCTCTGCCGCCGTGCCGATCTACCAGACCACCTCCTACACCTTTGACGACACCCAGCACGGTGCCGACCTGTTCGACCTGAAGGTGGCCGGCAACATCTACACCCGCATCACCAACCCGACCAGCAGCGTGCTGGAGCAGCGCATTGCCGCCATGGAAGGTGGCGTGGGCGCACTGGCAGTGGCCTCCGGCATGGTGGCGATCACCTACGCGATCCAGACGATTGCCGAAGCCGGCGACAACATCATCAGCTCGGCGCGCCTCTACGGTGGCACCTACAACCTGTTTGCCCACACGCTGCCGCAGTACGGCATTGAAGTGCGTTTTGCCGATCCGGATCGTCCGGAAGACTTTGCCGCGCTGATCGACGACAAGACCAAGGCAGTGTTCTGCGAGTCCATCGGCAACCCGCTGGGCAACGTCACCGATTTGGCCAGGCTGGCCGAGGTGGCGCATGCCGCCGGTGTGCCGCTGATCGTCGACAACACCGTGCCCAGCCCGTTCCTGTGCCGTCCGTTCGAGCATGGTGCCGACATCGTCGTGCATTCGCTGACCAAGTACATCGGTGGCCATGGCACCAGCCTGGGTGGCATCATCGTGGACAGTGGCAAGTTCCCCTGGGCCGAGCACAAGGCACGCTTCCGCCGCCTGAACGAGCCGGAAGTGAGCTACCACGGCGTGGTCTATACCGAAGCCCTGGGCCCGGCAGCCTATATCGGCCGTGCCCGCACCGTGCCACTGCGCAACATGGGCGCGGCGATCAGCCCGCTCAACAGCTTCCTGATCCTGCAGGGCCTGGAAACGCTGGCCCTGCGCATGGAGCGCATCGGCCAGAACGCGCTCAAGATCGCCGAGTTCCTGCAGAACCATCCCAAGGTCAACTGGGTCAACTACGCCGGCCTGTCCAGCCACAAGGACAACGCGCTGGTGCAGAAGTACATGGCTGGCAACGCTTCCGGCATCATGAGCTTTGGCGTCAAGGGCGGCCGCGAAGCCGGTGCGCGCTTCCAGGACGCGTTGCAGCTGATCCTGCGCCTGGTCAACATCGGTGACGCCAAGACCCTGGCCACGCACCCGGCCAGCACCACGCACCGCCAGCTGTCCGCCGAGGAACTGGAAAAGGCCGGCGTGTCCGAAGACATGATCCGCCTGTCGATCGGCATCGAGCATATCGATGACCTGATCGCGGATCTGGAGCAGGCCCTGGCTGTGGCTTGATGCCGCTGCCACCGGAGTGCCCGACGTACTCCGGACAGACAAAAGGCGAGGGTTTTCCTCGCCTTTTGTCGTTGTGCGGGGCTGGCCCGATCAGCCGCCGCGGCGGATCACTTTCTCCACCTCATCGGCCAGATCGATCACTGATTGCGCGTAGTAGCTGCTGTTGTTGTAGCGCGTGATGACGTAGAAATTCTGCGTGCCGGCGCGGTAGCTGGATGGCGCGTTGCCGTTCTCCAGTTCGATCAGCGCCAGCTTCTGGTCAAAGCCACGCGGCAGCTCGACCACGGCACCCAGCTCGGCAAACTGCTGCGGCGTGAAGCTCGGCACGATGTCCGGGCCGAGCAGGGTGGGCAGCTGCAGGCGGCTGGTGTCGAAGCGCACATCGAACACCGGCTCCAGGCCGGTGACCCAGCCGTACTGCTTGAAGTAGTTGGCAACCGAGCCAATCGTGTCGACCGTGTTGTTGATCAGGTCGATATGGCCGTCATCGTCAAAGTCCACCGCGTGCTTGACCCAGCTCGACGGCATGAACTGTGGCAGGCCCATGGCGCCGGCATAGCTGCCGCGCAGCGCCAGCGGATCGTCGCGGTTGTCCCAGGTCAGCTGCAGGTAATGGTCCAGTTCGCCCTGGAAGAAGGCATGGCGCTCGCGCGCACGCGGGTGCGCCTGCGGAAAGTCGAAAGTCAGCGTGGACAGCGTGTCGATCACGCGCATGTCGCCCTTGTTGCGGCCGTAAATGGTTTCCACGCCGATGATGCCGACGATGTACTTCATCGGCACGCCGTACTCGCGCTCGGCGCGCTGCAGCGTGGCCAGGTTCTGGCGCCAGAAATTGACGCCGGCGCGGATGCGGATCGGTTCGACAAAGCGGCTGCGATACACGCGCCAGTTGCGGCGCACGCCACGGCCCGCCGGCAGGATCAGGCGCGGCACGCTGGACAGGTAGTTGGCATTGCCGATGGCATTGCGTACCCAGGTTTCGGGCAGGCCGGTACGGCGCGCAATCTCGGGCACCTCCGCCATGGCATCGGCGCGCTGGGCATAGCTGCCATTCAGCGGCATGGGCTGCACCTGGCCGCTGCGGGCACGGCGCGGCTGTGCGTGGCTGGCCGGCTTCGCGGGTGTGGGCGCAGCCGAACTTTCCGTCTTGGTCGAGCCGCAGGCCGCCAGGCCAAGGGCGGCGGCACCAGTCAGGGCGCCCAGCAGCAGCAGGCGTTCACGTTGGGGAAGGGCAGGGGAAGAGGGCTGGAAGTCGGACATGGTGGGCCAGGAAGGTTGGTCATGCAATTGCTTGTCAGCAGTGTAGCGGATGACGGCGGCCGGACGGGTGGGCGCTAGGGTTTCGCATGATTGTCACTCTCTCAACAATCTATTAAACTGATAAGACTACAAAATGTTAACAAGAGACTTCGGAGACGGACAATGGGCGCCACGGGCTACTATTTTCATAATGATTGCAAATTGCACAATATGGGCGCCGGCCACCCGGAAGCCCCGGAACGCCTGGATGCCATTGAAGATCGCCTGCTGATCACCGGCGTGGCCGATGCGCTGGAGCGTCGTCAGCCCAACCCCGCCAACCTGGCCGAGATCAAGCTGGCTCATCGCCGCATGCATATTGCCGCCATGCGCGGCATGAGTGACTGGCTGGAAGAAGACGATATCGCCGCTGGTGATTCGCAGCACTTCTCGCTCGATACCGATACCTCCATGAACAGCAAGACCTACCGCGCTGCGCTGCTGGCAGCCGGTGCAGCCGTCGAGGCGGTCGATGCCGTGCTGGCCGGAGAACTGGAAAACGCCTTCTGCGCCGTGCGCCCGCCCGGCCACCATGCCTGCGGCGACAAGGCCATGGGTTTCTGCTTCTTCAACAACGTGGCGATTGCCGCCAAGTACGCCGTGGCGCGTCACGGCCTGGAGCGCGTCGCCATCATCGACTTTGACGTGCACCACGGCAACGGCACCGAAGACATCGTTGCCGGCGACGACCGCATCCTGATGGTCAGCTACTTCCAGCACCCGTTCTACCCCGAAGGTGGTTCGCTCAAGAACGACAACAACCTGCTCAACGTGCCGGTGCCGGCCTATACCAAGGGCATGGACATCCGCGAAGTGGTGGACGGCATCTGGATCCCGCGCCTGGACGAGTTCAAGCCGCAGCTGATCTTCATCTCGGCCGGTTTCGATGCCCACCGCGAAGACGACATGGGCCAGCTGGGTCTGGTCGAGTCCGACTTCCAGTGGATCACCAAGCGCATCAAGTATGTGGCGCAGCGCCACTGCGAAGGCCGCATCGTCAGCGTGCTGGAAGGCGGCTACAACCTGAGCTCGCTGGCGCGCAGCGTCGAGGCCCACGTGCGCGTATTGGCCGACGTCTGATCTGCCCCATCTGCTGAGCGCATCGGGCTGGCCTTGTGCCAGCCCTTGTTGTTTCTGCAGCCGGGCAGTGCGCTGACAGGGCGGGCCGGCATCGTGTGTGAGAATGCCTTTTTCATCATGACACGATAGCCCCCGATGCAGAATGCCCACGCTTTTCTGGAGGACTGGATCCTCTGGTTCGATACCATCAGCCGCCCCGATGTGCTGCAGCAGCTCGGACTGCTGCTGCTGATGGGGCTGATCGCCTACGGGCTGGTGCGCCTGCTGCGCCAGCGCGTGGAATCGATCTGGCCGGCCACGGAAGAACGCCGCAGCCGTTCCGTGCTGTTTGGCCAGCGCCATTATGACGGCGTGCTGTTTCCGCTGCTGTGGCTGCTGCTGGCGTCGGCGGCGCCCTGGATGCTGGGCGTGGAAACACAGTATTCGGTGTTTCGCGTGGCGCTGCCGGTGTTGCTGGCCTTGGTACTGATTCGCCTGGGCGCCAAGCTCCTGCGCCTGGCCTATGAGGAAACACGCTGGGTGCGACTGGTGGAAAACACGATTTCCTGGGCGGTCTGGATCGTGGTGGTGCTGTGGATGTTTGGCGTGCTGCCTGTGATCCTGGAGCAGCTGGAACTGATCAGCTTCAAGATCGGCAGCAGCCAGTTCACCGTGCTGTCCTTCCTGCAGGGCGCTTTGCTGATTGCGATGGCAGTGATGCTGTCGTTCTGGCTGGCCTCGCTGATCGAGCAGCGCCTGCTGCGCAACGCCATCGGCAATGAACTGTCCATGCGCAAGATCGCCAGCAACATGATCAGAGCCGGTCTGGCGGTATTTGCCGTGATGCTGGCGATGTCGCTGGTCGGCATCGACCTGACCGTGTTGTCCGTGCTGGGCGGCGCATTGGGCGTCGGCATCGGCCTGGGCCTGCAGAAGCTGGCTGCCAACTATGTCAGCGGATTTGTGCTGCTGGCCGAGCGCAATATCCGCATCGGCGACTCCGTGGTGGTCGATGGCTTCAGTGGCAAGGTCACGGATATCCGGGCGCGCTACACGACCATTCGCTCTCTGTCTGGTGTGGAAGCGATACTGCCCAACGAGTTGATGGTCACGCAGCGTGTCGAGAACAATTCCCTGCATACGCGTGCGCTGACGGTATCGACCACGGTCACCGTGGCCTACGACAGCGACGCCGAACTGGTACGCCGCCTGCTGATCGAGGCCGCGCGCGATGTGCCGCGTGTGATCGGCGAAGCCAGTGTCAACCTATCGCGATTCAGTCCGGAGGGTCTGGAGTTCAGCCTGGGTATCAAGGTGGAGGATCCTGATAATGGCACCGCCGGATTGTTCTCGGAAATCAATCGGCGTTTCCTCGAACGGGCGCGTGAACATGGCATAGAATTTCCTTTACCCAAGCGCCTGTACCCCGTACCCGAGGCAGGCGCCAGCACAGCACCTGGCGACACCCTGGCCGGGCTGGCGCTGCTGGCTGAAAAGGCCGGCGGACTGGATGCATTGTTGAGTCAGCTGGAAAAAAGCACTACCGTTCACAAAAAATCTGCGCAAATGCCGAATTCTTCAGTAGAATGACAATAAATTGACGTTTACGTCAATTGCCACTCTGCGGGTGAATGAAGCACTTGCGAAACAAGTTTCAATAATCAGGAGATCACTTCATGAAAGCACTGGTCGCAGTCAAGCGCGTGGTTGACTACAACGTCAAGGTCCGCGTCAAGTCTGACAATACGGGCGTGGATATTGCCAACGTCAAGATGAGCATGAACCCGTTTGACGAAATCGCGGTCGAAGAAGCCGTGCGTCTGAAAGAAAAGGGCATCGTGACCGAGGTCATCGCCGTGTCCTGCGGCCCGACCCAGGCACAGGAAACCCTGCGTACCGCCATGGCCATCGGTGCCGACCGCGGCATCCTGGTCGAGTCCGCCGAAGAGCTGCAGCCGCTGGCCGTGGCCAAGCTGCTGAAGGCCGTCCAGGACAAGGAACAGGCCCAGCTGATCATCCTGGGCAAGCAGGCGATCGACGACGACTCCAACCAGGTGGGCCAGATGCTGGCTGCCCTGGCTGATCTGCCGCAAGCCACTTTCGCCAGCAAGGTCGAAGTGGCCGACGGCAAGGCTAGCGTCACGCGTGAAGTGGACGGCGGTCTGGAAACCATCTCCATCAGCCTGCCGGCCGTGGTCACCACCGACCTGCGCCTGAACGAGCCGCGCTATGTCACGCTGCCCAACATCATGAAGGCCAAGAAGAAGCCGATCGACACCCTGAAGCCGGAAGAGCTGGGCGTGGACGTGGCTTCCCGCCTGAAGACGCTGAAGGTGAGCGAGCCTGCCAAGCGCAGCGCCGGCATCACCGTGCCCGATGTCGCCACGCTGGTCGACAAGCTCAAGAACGAAGCCAAGGTCATCTGATCAGGCCCCACAGCAAGAATCACAGGAGATAAGACATGACCGCACTCGTGATCGCAGAACACGACAATGCTTCCATCAAGGGCGCAACCCTGAACACCGTGACCGCCGCTGCCCAGTGTGGCGGTGAGGTGCACGTGCTGGTGGCTGGCAGCAACGCCGCTGCCGCTGCCCAGGCCGCCGCCCAGATCGCTGGCGTGAGCAAGGTGGTGCACGCTGATGGCGCCTCCCTGGCCGAAGGCCTGGCCGAGAACCTGACCGCCCAGGTGCTGGCCGTGGCCGGCGACTACAGCCACATCCTGTTCCCGGCTACCGCCAGCGGCAAGAACGTGGCTCCGCGCGTGGCTGCCAAGCTCGACGTGGCCCAGATCAGTGACATCACCAAGGTCGACAGCGCCGACACCTTCGAGCGTCCGATCTACGCCGGCAACGCCATTGCCACCGTGCAGAGCACCGATGCCGTCAAGGTCATCACCGTGCGCTCCACCGGCTTTGACGCCGCAGCCGCTACCGGTGGCAGCGCCGCTGTCGAATCCGTGGCTGCTGCCGCTGACAGCGGCAAGTCCAGCTTCGTCGGCCGCGAAGTGACCAAGTCCGACCGCCCCGAACTGACTGCCGCCAAGATCATCGTCTCCGGTGGCCGTGCCCTGGGCAGCGACGAGAAGTTCCAGGAAGTGCTGACCCCGCTGGCTGACAAGCTGAACGCCGCCATCGGTGCTTCCCGTGCTGCCGTCGATGCCGGCTACGCCCCGAACGACCTGCAGGTCGGCCAGACCGGCAAGATCGTGGCACCCGAGCTGTACATCGCACTGGGCATCTCCGGCGCCATCCAGCACCTGGCCGGCATGAAGGACAGCAAGGTGATCGTGGCCATCAACAAGGATCCCGAAGCGCCGATCTTCAGCGTGGCCGACTACGGCCTGGTGGCAGACCTGTTTACCGCCACGCCCGAACTGGTCAGCAAGCTGTAATTGTCTGCCTGACTCAGGTCAATGAAAGGCCGCTTCTTTGCCGGAGCGGCCTTTTTTGACGCTTCGCTTGTCCTATACTGAATACATTCCGTTACCCTCATCACAAGGAGAAAATGCATGAGCTATACCGCACCGATCAAGGACATGGTCTTCAACATGGAGCATCTGGCAGGACTCGATGCCCTGGCGCAAGCCATTCCCGAGTTTGCCGATGCGGGCGTGGAAACGGCACAGGCTGTGCTGGAAGAAATGGCCAAGCTCAACCAGGACGTGATTGCACCCCTGAACTTCGAGGGTGACAAGAACCCCAGCTCGCTGAGCGGTGACGTCGTGACGGCCACTCCGGGCTTCAAGGAAGCCTACCAGCAGTTCGTCGAAGGCGGCTGGCAAGGCCTGCAGCACCCGGTCGATTTTGGCGGCCAGGGCCTGCCCAAGACGATTGGCGCGGCCTGCGGCGAGATGACCAACGCTGCCAACATGAGCTTTGCCCTGTGCCCGATGCTGACGGACGGTGCCATCGAGGCGCTGCTGACGGCTGGTTCCGACGAGCTCAAGCAGACCTACCTGCCCAAGCTGATCTCCGGCGAGTGGACCGGTACCATGAACCTGACCGAGCCGCAGGCCGGTTCCGACCTGTCGCTGGTGCGCAGCCGCGCCGAGCGCAACGAGGACGGCAGCTTCAAGGTGTTCGGCACCAAGATCTTCATCACCTGGGGTGAGCATGACATGGCCGAGAACATCATCCACCTGACGCTGGCCCGCGTGGCCGGTGCGCCGGAGGGTGTGAAGGGTATCAGCCTGTTCGTGGTGCCCAAGTTCCTGGTCAATGCCGACGGCAGCGTGGGCGATCGCAACGACGTGCACTGCGTCAGCATCGAGCACAAGCTGGGCATCAAGGCCAGCCCGACCTGCGTGCTGCAGTTTGGTGACAACGGCGGCGCTACCGGCTACCTGGTCGGTGAAGAAAACCGCGGCCTGGAATACATGTTCATCATGATGAACGCAGCCCGCTACGCGGTGGGCGTGCAGGGCATCAGCATTGCCGAGCGCTCCTACCAGCACGCTGTCAATTACGCCCGCGAGCGCGTGCAGAGCCGCCCGGTGGACGGTTCCGCCAAGGAAGCCGTGGCCATCATCCAGCACCCGGACATCAAGCGCATGCTGATGACCATGCGTGCCTATACCGAAGGTGCCCGTGCGCTGTCCAGCGTGTCTGCCGCCGCCTTTGACGCTGCTCATCACCATCCCGATGCGGCCGTGCGCGAAGAGCAGCAGGCGCTGTACGAGTTCACCGTGCCGCTGGTCAAGGGCTTCAGCACCGAAATGAGCCAGGAAGTCACCAGCCTGGGCGTGCAGGTGCACGGCGGCATGGGCTTCATCGAGGAAACCGGCGCGGCCCAGTACTACCGTGACAGCAAGATCCTGACCATCTACGAAGGCACGACGGCGATCCAGTCCAACGACCTGGTGGGACGCAAGACCGTGCGTGATGGCGGCGAGCTGGTGAAGAAAGTGGCTGGCATGGTGCAGCAGACCGAATCCGAACTGGCCGCCAACGGTGGCGAGAATGCCCAGGCCGTGCTGAAGACGCTGACCGCTGCCCGCGAAGCCGTGCTGCAGGTGGTGGACTTCATGGTTGCCAACGGCAAGAGCAACCCCAACGCCGCCTACGCTGGCAGCGTGCCCTACCTGATGCTGACCGCCAACATGGTCTGCGGCTGGCAGCTGGCGCGTGCCCTGCTGGTGGCAGAAGGCAAGCTGGCCGCTGGTGTCGCTTCTGACGACAACTACGGCGAGAAGTTCTACCAGGCCAAGGTGCAGGTGGCACGCTTCTACGCTGACCACATCCTGAGCAAGGCTCCGGGCGTGGCGCACAGCATCGTGGCCGGTCACGCGGCTACCAACGCCATCAACGTGGACCTGCTGTAATCGGCAAGGCCAGGTCACTCCGCACGGGGTGGCCGTTAATGGCACGCATCCCCAGTCGGACAACCGGCTGGGGATTTTTTATGCGGGCTAGGAGAGCAGGGTGGCCAGCTCAGCTGGCGCTGCGCTGCAGGATCTGGCGTGCCAGCGTTTCAATGCCGGCCTCGGACAGGTCATCGGTGGCAAAGCTTGGCCAGGGACGTTCGCCGGTGTAGTTGCCGCCTTGCGAAGCGCGGTAGAGTGGGTCGTAGTGCTGGTCCAGCAGCTCGCCGACCAGGCTGCTCCATTCGCCTTGTGCAGCCAGGGCTTTCCAGCCATCAACCACGGCGCGCCCCTGGCGCTCGATCAGCTTGTCCAGGCGCTGCTCCAGCCAGGGCAGGTTCTGGCAGGCATAGTCGTAATCGCGCTGCAGGAAGGCAATGCGCGCCTCGCGCGTGGCCTCGATATCCAGGCAGGGCGATGCGCGCATGCGCTCGATCAGCGGTTCGGGGATATGCAGGTTGCCGACCTTGCGGCTTTCTGCCTCGACAAAGACCGGGCGCGTCGGGTCCAGCCGTTCCAGCGCCTGCCAGAGCGCGGTCTCGAAACCTTTCTGGCTGGGCTGTGGCTGTCCGGGCAAGGAGCCGAGTACCGAGCCCTTGTGGCTGGCCAGGGTTTCCAGGTCCAGGATCTGGCCGCCTTGGGCTCCGATGGCCTGCAGGATGCGCGTCTTGGCGCTGCCGGTGGCGCCGCAGATGATGCGCAGCGGCAGCCTGGGCGCGAGCAGGGCGGTCTGCTCGATCACGTGGTGGCGGAAGGCCTTGTAGCCGCCTTCGAGCTTGTGCGCCTGCCAGCCGATCTGGCGCAGGATGATCTGCATGGCACCGCTGCGCATGCCGCCGCGCCAGCAGTAGATCAGCGGTCGCCAGCCTTTCGGCATGTCCAGCATCTGCTGCTGGATATGCGTGGCGATATTGGCGGCAATCAGCGCACCACCGATCTTCTTGGCCTCGAACGGCGACACCTGCTTGTAGATGGTGCCGACCTTGGCGCGCTGCTCGTTGCTCAGCACCGGGCAGTTGATGGCTCCGGGCACATGGTCTTCGGAAAATTCAAGCGGCGTGCGCACATCGATGATGGTGCTGAAATTGCCAATGTCAGTGGGCGGAACAAGCCAGGAGTTTTTCATGAAAGTAGCCGAGTCGGTGCAACCCGCTATCTTAAGTCGTATCATCCTTGAGATAAAGACAGTGACAGGATTCCCATGACTACGACTCCCCGATTGACCTCCCTGGCGCACGGCGGCGGCTGCGGCTGCAAGATTGCGCCTTCGCTGCTGCGCGAAATCATGTCGCACGTACCGGCAGGCGTGCTGCCGGCGCAGCTGCTGGTCGGTACCGAATCATCTGACGACGCGGCCGTCTACCAGCTCAACGATGAGCAGGCCGTGGTCGCTACCACCGATTTCTTCACGCCGATTGTCGACAATCCGCGTGATTTTGGCCGTATTGCCGCCACCAACGCCATCTCTGATATCTACGCCATGGGCGGGCAGCCCCTGCTGGCGCTGGCACTGGTCGGCATGCCGATCGACAAGCTGCCGGTCGAGACCATCAGCCAGATCCTCGAAGGTGGTGCCTCCATCTGTGCCGAAGCCGGTATTCCAATTGCCGGCGGCCACTCGATCGATGTGGTCGAGCCGATCTACGGTCTGGTGGCGATCGGCCTGGTGCATCCGCAGCGCATGAAGAAGAACAGCAGCGCTCGGGCTGGTGACGTGCTGATCCTGGGCAAGCCGCTTGGCATTGGCGTGTTGTCGGCCGCGCTCAAGAAGGACATCCTGAGCGAAGAGGGCTATGCCCTGATGGTGCAGTACACCACGCAGCTCAACCGTGTTGGCACCACGCTGGGCCAGCTGGACGCCGTGCATGCCATGACTGACGTCACCGGCTTTGGCCTGCTGGGCCACCTGCTGGAAATCTGCCGTGCGGCTGGTCTGTCGGCCGAGCTGGGTTTTGACGCCGTACCCAAGATCCCGCAGGCGCTGGAGCTGGTGCAGCAGGGCATTTCCACCGGTGCCTCCACGCGCAACTGGGCCAGCTATGGCGGTGAAGTGGCGCTGGAGGCAGGCATGGCCGAATGGCAGCAGAAACTGCTGACCGATCCGCAGACTTCGGGTGGCCTGCTGGTGAGTTGTGCGCCGGATGCCGTCGATCAGGTGCTGGCCACTTTCCGCGATGCCGGCTTCGGCCAGGCTGCCGTGGTCGGTCGTCTGACCGAGGGCAATCCACAAGTGAACATTCGTTCGATTTTATGATATCGTGATGCCGAAACGGCCACCCATGCGGTGGCCGTCAACCCGAACTGAACCGGCAGCACAGAACTGCCACGCAACAGGAGACACCATGGGCCGATCCCTCCCCGGCGCGCTGGCGCGCGTGAAATTCCCGGTCATCGCTTCGCCGATGTTCATCATCAGCAACCCGCAGATGGTGATTGCGCAGTGCAAGGCTGGCGTCGTCGGCTCCATGCCTGCGCTGAACGCCCGCCCGGCCTCGCAGCTGGACGAGTGGCTGGCCGAGATCACCGAGGCGCTGGATGCACACAATGCGGCGCATCCGGAGTCGCCGGCGGCGCCGTTTGCCATCAACCAGATCGTGCACAAGAGCAATGCACGCCTGATGGAAGACATGGCGCTGTGCGTCAAGTACAAGGTGCCGATCATCATCACCAGCCTGGGCGCGGTGGAAGAGATCAACCAGGCCGCGCACAGCTATGGCGGCGTGGTCATGCACGACGTCATCAACAACCGCTTTGCGCGCAAGGCGATCGAGAAGGGTGCCGATGGCCTGATCGCCGTGGCCACTGGAGCCGGCGGCCACGCTGGCGTGAAGAGCCCGTTTGCGCTGGTGCAGGAGCTGCGCCAGTGGTTTGACGGCCCGCTGGCGCTGAGCGGCTCGATCGCGACGGGTGGCGCGATCCTGGCGGCGCAGGCCATGGGCGCCGACTTTGCCTATATCGGCAGCCCCTTTATCGCTACCGATGAAGCGCGTGCCAGCGATGCCTACAAGCAGTGCGTGGTGGACAGCAACTCCGACGACATCGTCTACACCAACCTGTTCACCGGCGTGCATGGCAACTACCTGGCCCCGTCAATCCGTGCTGCCGGCCTGGACCCGGCGCAGCTGCCTGAAGCCGATCCGAGCAAGATGGATTTTGGCAGCGGTGCGGCCAAGGCCTGGAAGGACATCTGGGGCTGTGGCCAGGGTATTGGCGCGGTCAAGCAGGTGCAGCCGGTGGCCGATTACGTAAGCCAGCTCAAGCGCGAATACGTGCAGGCGCGCGATGCGCTGCTGAACGTCTGATCAGCCACGCATTCCACCAAAAGCAAGGCCCTGCAGCGATCACTGCAGGGCCTTGTCTTTGGAGCTACCGGTATCAGGAGAAGAAGTCCTTCGCCTTGTCGAACCAGGATTTCTCGTTCGGGCTGTGCTTGCCGCCGCCTTTCTCCAGCGATTCGTCGAGCTGCTTGAGCAGCTTGCGCTGGTGCTCGGTCAGCTTGACCGGCGTCTCGACCGTGATATGGCAGTACAGGTCACCATTGCTGGAGGATCGTACGCCCTTGATGCCGCGACCGCGCAGTCGGAACTGCTTGCCGTGCTGCGTGCCTTCCGGGATGTCGATCACGGCCTTGCCAGTCAGCGTCGGTACCTCGATCTCGCCACCCAGGGCGGCCTTGGTGAAGCTGATCGGCACCACGCAGTGCAGGTCGTCACCATCGCGCTCGAACACCTCGTGCTTGCGGATGCGGATTTCGATGTAGAGGTCGCCCGGCGGGCCGCCGTTCGGACTCGGTTCGCCATTGCCGGCGCTGCGGATGCGCATGCCGTCGTCGATACCGGCCGGAATCTTCACTTCCAGCGTCTTCTGCTTCTTGATCTTGCCCTGGCCATGGCAGCTGGTGCAGGGCTCGGGGATGATCTTGCCGGAGCCGTGGCAGTGCGGGCAGGTCTGCTGCACGCTGAAGAAACCCTGGCGCATCTGCACCACGCCGCTGCCGCCACAGGTGGTACAGGTCTTGCTGCTGGTGCCGGGCTTGGCACCCGTGCCGTGGCAGGTGTCGCAATCGTCCCAGCTCGGGATACGAATCTGCGCGTCCTTGCCGTTGGCCGCCTCTTCCAGCGTGATGTCCATCGAGTAGCTGAGGTCGTTGCCACGGTGCACCTGGCGGCCGCCGCGGCCACCACGGGCCTGGCCAAAGATGTCGCCGAAGATGTCGCTGAAGCTCTCGAAGCCGCCACCAAAGCCGCCACCGAAACCGCCGGCACCCATGTTGGGATCGACGCCGGCATGGCCGTA
>JAAYCV010000072.1 GCA_012729605.1 Ramlibacter sp.
AACACCTTGCCCTTGCGGCGCAGGCCAGCGGTATCGATCAGCTCGTAAGTCTGGCCGTCACGCTCGAACGGCACGCTGATGGCATCGCGCGTGGTACCCGGCAGGTCGAACGCAACCAGGCGCTCCTCGCCCAGCCAGGTGTTGATCAGCGTGGACTTGCCGACGTTGGGACGGCCGGCCACGGCCAGCTTGATCGTCTTGTTCTCTTCGCCGGCCTCATCGTCGTCATCCGGCTCCGGAATGCCGATGCTGTCCAGCGCCAGATCGACCAGGCCACGAATACCCTGACCATGGGCGGCGGACACCGCGTGCACCTCACCCAGGCCGAGCTCATAGAAATCGGTCAGCTGCTGGCCTTCCTTCATGCCCTCGGCCTTGTTGGCCGCGAGGATGGTGCTCTTGCCGAGGCGTCGCAGGTAGTTGGCAATGTCATGGTCCTGCGCCGACAGGCCTTCACGCGCGTCAACGACGAACACCACCACATCCGCTTCGGCCACGGCCTGCTGCGTCTGGCGTGCCATTTCGCGGAAGATGCTGCCGGTGCCGGCATCCGGCTCGAAACCGCCGGTATCGATGACGATGAACTCGCGACGGCCCTGGCGACCATTGCCGTAGTGGCGGTCACGCGTCAGGCCGGCAAAGTCGGCCACGATCGCATCACGCGACTTGGTCATGCGGTTGAACAGGGTGGACTTGCCCACGTTGGGCCGCCCCACCAGGGCGATCACGGGTTTCATGTACGCCGTTTCCTTTTCTCAGAGTCCGCCTGAATCAGTTCAGGCGGATGCCGGTGACCGTGCCCTTCGAGGTCACGACCACCACAGTATGGCCAGCCAGTACCGGAGCGGCCTGGATGGCAGAACCATCGGTCGCAATGCGGTTGTGCAGGAGGCCGGTATTGCGGTCCAGGATGTGCACCATGCCGTCACCGTCACCCACCACCACCAGGTTGCCCACCAGCAGCGGCGCACTCAGGTTGCGGTAGCGCAGATTGCGGTTCTGCCAGAGCTGCTCGCCATTCTGGCGGTTCCAGGCTACGACGTCGCCGGTGCGATCGGTACCGATCACGATGCCGGCATCACCGGTCACGCCGGTGGAGCCATCGCTGGGCTGGGTCCAGACGGTGCTGCCATTGGTCATGTCCACGCAGCCCACAGCCGCCTGGAAGCTGCGTGCGCACAGGCTGGCATTGGCACGCGTCGCCGGCGCGATCACGTCGGCAATCGAGGCCACCTGGTGGATGCCGCGCGGGCTGGCCAGCACCATTTCCAGCATGCCGGTACCGTTATCGGGGTTGAACACCACCACGCGACCAGACACGCCAGCCAGTAGCATGCCGCCAGCCGGCATCAGCAGCGAGGATTGCTCCAGCACCATGCGATCGGCCGTATTGCCACGTGCGGTCTGCTGCCACAGGCGGTAGCCGTTGGCGGCATCGTAGGTGGTGATGCCACGGTCGGCCGTGAGCACGAACACGCGGCCACCTGCCACCAGCGGTGCGGTATAGGCCTGCGACGCCAGTCGCGTGCGCCAGACTTCCTGGCCATTGCGCAGCGCCACCAGCATGTTGTTGTCGACCACCACGGCGCTGGTCGTGCCGTCGGTACCGACACCGGCGCTCAGCGACTTGCCGGCCTGTGCCTGCCACAGGCTGGCACCAGTGCTGGCCTGCAGTGCCTGCACCTGGCCGTTGGAGCTGCCCAGCACCACCTGGTCGCCATCAGCGGCTACCAGCAGCGGGAACTGGACATTGCCGGCGAGCTTCTGCGTCCAGCTGGTCGCAGCCGCGACGCTGGCCGGGTTTTGCTGCAGCGGTGTCGGCTTGGGCGGCTTGTAGCTGGAACAGGCGCTCAGGGCTGCGCCCATCAACAGGGTGACCAGCCAGGTGGCCGTCTTGCGGGAAACCGTTGCTTGCATCATCCGTACTCCTTGTTGCGCGATTCTGAACCGGGAAAATCAGCTGGCACTGGCAGCGCTGGCTACAGCCGATGCGGCTGCAGGCGTGGCAGCAGCCGGTGCCGCCGCACTGGCTGGCGCTGCCGCTATTGCCGGCGCCAGCGTGGCCAGATCCACGCCCAGCGAAGTCAGCTTGATGCCAACCATCTGCTGGTAGGCCGGGTCGCCGTCGAGCGCACGATAGGCCTTGGTATAGGCCTCGATCGCCTGCGGCGGCTGGTTCTGCAGCGCATGGATATCGCCCGTCAGGTCGTCCACCAGGGCGGCGTAGCTGGCATCGACCTGCTGCAGCTGCTGCTGTGCCTGGTCAAACTGCTTCTGTTCCACCATCTGCTGTGCCAGCTGCAGACGCGCCAAGCCTTGCAGGCCCTTGTCTGCGCCCTTTTCGGCCGCCACGGTCAGGGCGGCGCGGCTCTGGTCGGCCTGCCCTTTCTCGTGGAACACGCGTGCCGCCAGCAGCGCAGCATGTTGCGCATAGGTGGTGGACGCAAAGTCGTCCTGCATCAGTTTCAGGCTGTTGGCCAGCTTGGCCACATCGCCAGCGTCGGCATCAGCCTGCACCTGGTCGTACAAAGCGGAGGCCTTCACGGCCTGGTTGGATTCGTACCACTGGTAGCCGCGCCAGCTGGCAAAGCCCAGCAGCCCCACCACCACCACGGTGGTGATCAGCGTGCCCCACTTCTCCCAGAAGTGCTTGAGCTTGTCGAGTTGTTCCTGTTCTTCGAGGTCGAGATTCTGAATCGCCATGCTTGTTCCGTTGCTGTCCTGCGCGCTGGCAGGCTCGATTTAATCTTGTGATTGTAGGCTGTTCGCCCAGTCTGCCAGCTCTGCCAGCGGTTTTTTGACCTGCTCGCCGGCGCCATCGCGCAGCTGCTTGATCGTCACACAGCCCTCGGCCACTTCGTCGGCACCAAACACCAGGGCAAAGCGGGCACCGCTGGCATCGGCCTTCTTGAACTGCGACTTGAAGCTGCCCATGTCACCACCAGGCGTGGCGTGCATCTGCACCCGGACGCCAGCCTGGCGCAGCTGCTGCAGCGCATGCATGGCCACCGGCAGCGACTGCATGTCGGGAATGACGGCATAGGCGTCGGGCACCGGCAGCTCGGGCAGCAGCTCCTGCTCCTTCAGCAGTTCCAGCACGCGCTCCACGCCCATGGCCCAACCGACGCCCGGTGCCGGCTTGCCGCCCACCTGTTCGATCAGGCCATCATAACGGCCGCCGGCACAGATGGTGCCCTGCGCGCCCAGGCTCTCGGTGATGAACTCGAACACGGTCAGGTTGTAGTAATCGAGGCCGCGCACCAGTCGCGGGTTGATGGTGAACGCCACGTCATGCGCACGCAGGATCTGCTGCAGCGTCTCGAAGGCCTGCAGCGAGGCTTCGCCGAGGAAGTCGAGCAGCTTCGGCGCGCTTTCCACCACCTCTTTCATGGCCGAGTTCTTGGTATCCAGGATGCGCAGCGGGTTGCTGTACAGGCGGCGCTTGCCGTCGTCGTCCAGCAGCTCCTGGTGTGCCTCGAAGTGTTTGATCAGCGCTTCGCGGTGTGCCTTGCGCTCGTCCGGCTGGCCCAGGCTGTTGATTTCCAGGCGCACATCGCGCACGCCCAGCAGCTGCCACAGGCTGTGTGCCAGCAGGATCAGTTCGGCATCGACATGGGCGCCGGAAAAGCCCAGCGCCTCGGCGCCCACCTGGTGGAACTGGCGATAGCGGCCACGCTGAGGACGCTCGTGGCGGAACATCGGGCCCATGTAGTAGAGGCGCTTGCCGCCTTCGTACAGCAGGTTGTGCTCGGCTACGGCGCGCACCACGCCGGCGGTATTTTCCGGGCGCAGTGTCAGCGCCTCGCCATTCAGGCGGTCTTCAAAGGAATACATTTCCTTCTCGACCACATCGGTCACTTCGCCCAGGCTGCGCACGAACAGGCCGGTCGGCTCGACGATGGGGGTGCGGATATTGCGATAGGCAAAGCGCGCCATGACCTCGCGCACCTGGCTCTCCAGCCATTCCCAGTGCGCGGAATGCGGCGGCAGGATGTCGTTCATGCCCTTGATCGCGGTAATTTTCTGTGCCATGAAATTGTTGTCGGATACTTGAAACACAAGGCCCGCCAGGCGGGCCAGGAAAGGCGTCAGGCAGGGTTGCCGTAACGCCGTTCGATATAGGAAGTCACCAGTTGCTGGAACTCGGTGGCGATGCCTTCGCCACGCAGCGTGAGGGCTTTTTCGCCATCGATGAATACCGGAGCGGCCGGCGCCTCACCAGTACCGGGCAGGCTGATGCCGATATCGGCATGTTTGCTTTCGCCCGGGCCGTTGACGATGCAGCCCATCACGGCCACTTTCATCGTTTCCACGCCGGGATACTGCTCACGCCAGACCGGCATCTGCGCACGCAGGAAGTCATCGATCTGCTTGGCCAGCTCCTGGAAGGTGCTGCTGGTGGTGCGGCCACAACCCGGACAGGCGGTGACGCTGGGCACAAAGGTGCGCAAGCCAAGCGACTGCAGGATCTCGGAAGCGATCACCACCTCCTGCGTACGCGGCTCGCCCGGCTGCGGGGTCAGCGACACGCGGATGGTGTCGCCAATGCCTTCCTGCAGCAGGATGGACAGCGCCGTGGCCGAGGCCACCGTGCCCTTCACGCCCATGCCGGCCTCGGTCAGGCCGAGGTGCAGCGGGTAGTCGCAACGCTGGCTCAGCGCGCGGTAGACGGCAATCAGGTCCTGCACGCCGCTGACCTTGCAGGACAGCAGGATCTGCGAACGCGCCATGCCCATTTCGGCGGCACGTTCGGCCGAGTTGATGGCCGAGGCCATCAGCGCCTCGTACATGACCTGCTGGCCACTCCAGGGCTCGGCACGCTGGCTGTTGAGGTCCATCATGTCGGCCAGCAGTTCCTGATCCAGGCTGCCCCAGTTGACGCCGATACGCACCGGCTTGTCCCAGCGCATGGCGGCCTCGATCATCTGGCCGAACTGGCGATCCTTCTTGTCGCCCTTGCCGACGTTGCCCGGGTTGATGCGGTACTTGGACAACGCCTGGGCGCAGTCCGGAAACTCGGTCAGCAGGCGGTGGCCGTTGTAGTGGAAGTCGCCGATCAACGGCACGTTCACCCCCATGCGGTCCAGCTGTTCACGCACGTAGGGCACGGCCTGGGCTGCCTCCGGGGTGTTGACGGTGATGCGCACGAGTTCGGAGCCAGCCTGCGCGAGCTCCTTGACCTGGATCGCGGTGCCGACGGCATCGACGGTATCGGTATTCGTCATCGACTGCACGCGCACTGGCGCGTCGCCGCCAATCGTCACCACATGGTCGCCATGGCGCACCTGCGCCTGCAGCGTGCGGGCACGCTGCGGTACGGATACCGGAACGGGAGTGGTCTGGGATTCCATCTGCGGACTCCTTACTGAATCTGGAAGCGCGCCACGCCGGTACGCGCCACACCGGCCAGATCAAATGTCTGGCCACGGTCCAGCAGCTGCTGGATGTTTTCGGCACGGCCGATCGTCACGCGGATCGGGTAGGTATCGACCGGTACGGTCTGCTCTTCACCGGCAGCCAGCGTGCGCTCGAATACGGTACGGTTGTTCTGGTTGCGGACCTGCACCCAGGTTTCACCGCTGGCGCGGAACACCAGGCCGGTGCTGCTGCTGACAACCGGAGCCGATGCCGCAGCGCTGGCCGGCGTCAGGGTGGTGCCAACGGCGGCGGCCGGCTGCAGAGTCGTGGCAGCCGGTGCTGCGGCAGATGCCGGAGCCAGCGTCGGAGCCGGCGCCAGAGTGGTGGCTGCTGCCGGAGCCGGAGCCAATTGGCCGACGGCTGCCGGAGCAGCTTCGGCCGCACTGGCCGGGGCGCTGGCCGCTTCGACACTGGTGCCCTCCCATTTGGCCGAGAAAGTCGGCAGCAGGAACAGCAGCACGGCACCAATCGCCAGCGCTGCCACGGCGGCTATCGCCCACAGCGGCAGGCCCATGCCCGCGCGCATGCCCGCGCCAAAGCGGGAATTGCTGATCGGGGCATTGATCGATTCGTCATCGGTGTGGATATGCGGCTTGTCGGACGGCATGCGTGCCAGTACCGGTTGCGCCTCCACGCCCAGGAATCGACAGATATTGGCCGCCAGCCCGCGCGCAAAGAACACACCCGGCATGTTGGACAGGTCATCGTTTTCCAGTTCCAGGATACGCTGCGGCGGCACCTTCATGGTCGTGGCCAGCACCTCCACTTCCACGCCGGCCTGTTCACGCGCGCTGCGCAGCATCTTGCCGGGGCTGAGGGTCTCATCCAGTCGGATCCGGGGCTTGTCTTCGGATCCGGTTGCAATGGACTCATTCTGTACGTCAGTCATTCCTGGGCTCTTGGGAGTTGGAGGTGGATGGGGTGGCTGCGCAATGCGCAAGTGCCTGTCGGGTACGGGCTTGCGCGCTTGGTGGCTGCAAGGCCAGGGCCGAGGCGAACAGGCGTCCGGCTTCGGCGCCCTGCTGCCGCTCGCACAGCAGCACGGCCAGGTTGTGCATGATGCCGGCATCCTGCGGCGCCAGCTGCAAGGCGTGGCGCAGGCTGCGCTCGGCCAGTTCGCCCTGGCCTTGCTGTTGCAGCGCCAAGCCCTGCAGGTGCCAGGCCTGCGGCTGGGCCGGATCGGCCTGCAGCACGGTATCGATTTCCTGGCGGGCAATATCGGGCTGGCCCTGTTCCAGATAGGCCGCAGCCAGCTGCAGATGCGCCTGCAGGCGCTGCGCCGGCGTGGCGGCAGCTTCCTGGAACATGGACGGCGGCGTGCTGCTACAGGCTGCCAGCAGCAGCGTCAGCATCAGGCCTGCCAGTGTCCTGAACAGGCCGGTTTCAGTCATCCTGAGCCCCCGGTGCCGGTGCCGCCTGGATATCGGCCATGCGCTGCAGCACGATGCGACGCTCCACGCGCGTGCGGTCCTGCACATCGCCGGCGAGCTGGCCGCAGGCGGCATCGATATCGTCACCGCGCGTCTTGCGCACCGTGGTGACAATGCCGGCGTCGTTCAGCATGCGGCCAAACTCCAGCACCACCGATTGCGGCGAGCGCTTCAGGCCAGATTCGGGGAAGGGATTGAATGGAATCAGGTTGAACTTGCACCAGGCACCCTTGCCCGATTTCCGTACCAGATCGATCAGCTGGCGCGCATGCTCGGGTTGGTCGTTGACGCCATCGAGCATGCAGTACTCAAAGGTGATGAAGTCGCGCGGGGCGAACTCCAGATAGTGCTGGCAGGACTGCATCAGCTCGGCCAGCGGGTATTTGCGGTTGAGCGGCACCAGGTGGTCGCGCAGCGCATCATTGGGCGCGTGCAGCGATACGGCCAGCGCCACTGGGCAATCCTGCGACAGGCGGTCCATCATGGACACCACGCCCGAGGTGGACACGGTGACGCGGCGGCGCGACAAGCCATAGCCGTGGTCATCGAGCATGGTGCGCAGCGCCGGCACCAGCGCCGAGTAGTTCTGCAGCGGCTCGCCCATGCCCATCATCACCACGTTGGAGATGACGCGCTCGTCGGTGTTCAGGTGCTTGCGCAGGAAATGTTCGGCAAACCACAGCTGTGCCGTGATTTCGCCGGTAGTGAGGTTGCGGCTGAATCCCTGGTGACCGGTGGAGCAGAAACGGCAGCCTACGGCACAGCCGGCCTGCGAGGAGATGCACAGCGTGCCACGATCGGTTTCGGGGATGAAGACGGTCTCGACGGCATTGCCGCCGCCAACGTCGAACAGCCACTTGATGGTGCCGTCCGCAGACATCTGCTGCGTCAGCACCTGCAAGGGGGTGATGGTGGCCTGTCCTGCCAGCTTTTCACGCAAGCTCTTGGCCAGGTCACTCATCAGGGAAAAGTCGGAGACACCCTTCTGGTGAATCCAGCGGAACAGCTGGGTTGCGCGGAAGCGCTTCTCGCCCAGCTGGCCGCACCACGCCACCAGGCCTTCCAGATCGAAGTCGAGCAGATTGGTGGTGGTCATGGCGATGTCCTCTCTCCGTGGATTAACGGGAGTAGACGTTCATGCCCGGGAAGAAGAAAGCCACTTCCACGGCAGCCGTTTCAGCAGCGTCAGAGCCGTGCACGGCGTTGGCGTCGATGCTGTCAGCGAAGTCGGCGCGGATGGTGCCCTTGTCGGCCTTCTTCGGGTCGGTAGCGCCCATCAGGTCACGGTTCTTCAGGATGGCGCCTTCGCCTTCCAGGCACTGCACCATCACGGGGCCGGAGATCATGAAATCGACCAGGTCCTTGAAGAAGGGACGCTCCTTGTGCACGGCGTAGAAAGCCTCGGCTTCGTTACGGGACAGGTGCATCATGCGGGCAGCGATGACCTTCAGGCCGGCAGCCTCGAAGCGGGCGTAGATCTGGCCGATCACGTTCTTGGCAACTGCGTCGGGCTTGATGATGGAGAGGGTGCGTTCGATAGCCATGTGTATTCCTGATAGTAGGGAGAATGAAATCCGGGGCGGCCGGGTTGGCCGGCAGGATGGATTGCGCAGTCAGCCCATGCGGCCAGCTGCACAACCCCGGGATTTTACCTGCTTGCCATGGCATTCGCGGGAACAGGCCATGGCAGCAGCGTCTTACTTGCGCCGGCGCGGCTTGCCGGACGGGCCATTGCCCTGCCCCATCCAGTTGGCCGGGGCACTGCGGCCACCGCCACCGGTCGGGCGCTTGGCGCGGGTTTCCGGCTTGCGACCATCCAGATAACCGAACGAGGTCTGCATCGGATCGGGCTGGCTGGAGGCGCGCGGCGCGGCACGACCCGGCCCGGACTTGGCGCGCTTGCTGGCGGCGGCACCCGGGCGGTCCGGGTTGCGGCGACGCACGCCCTGCTCCTGGCGGCGCAGCTGCTCCAGGTCCACGCTTTCCTTCAGGCCGACTTCGGCCATCAGGTTCTTCACCTCGCGCTCGGGCAGTTCCATCCAGACGCCACGGCGCAGGAAGCGCGGCAGGCTCATCATGCCGTAGCGGATGCGGATCAGGCGGCTGACAGCGTGGCCGACCGCCTCGAACATGCGGCGCACCTCGCGGTTGCGGCCTTCGGAAATCGTCACGCGGTACCAGCAGTTGGCACCTTCGCCACCGCCCTCCTCGATACTGCCGAACTGGGCCGGACCGTCATCAAGTTGCACACCGTCGAGCAGGCGCTGCTTTTCCTCGTCGGACAGGGCACCGAGCACGCGCACCGCGTACTCGCGCTGCAGGCCGAAGCGCGGGTGCATCAGCTGGTTGGCCAGCGCGCCGGAGTTGGTGATCAGCAACAAGCCTTCGGTGTTCAGGTCCAGACGGCCGACCGACTGCCACTTGCCCTGCGGCAGGCGCGGCAGCTTGCGGAACACGGTCGGGCGGTTCTGCGGGTCATCATGCGTGACCAGCTCGCCGACCGGCTTGTGGTAGGCGATCACGCGCGTCGGCGGCGGTGCAATGCGCAGGCGTACCGGCTTGCCGTTGATCTTGACCACGTCGCCAAACTGGATGCGTTGGCCGACGTGGGCCGGCTCGTTGTTCACCGAAATGCGGCCCTCGGTGATCATCTGCTCCATTTCCAGGCGTGATCCCAGGCCAGCCTGGGCCAGTACCTTGTGCAGCTTGGGTGCATCAGGCTGCGGCAGGAGCACGCGCTTGGCGGGCACCTCGGCGGCGTCAGCCGGCTCATCGCCGTCAAACTCGCCTGCGACTACCGCGGCAAACAGGTCCTCGTCCGGCACGATGGTGTCGTCTTCGACAGCCGGCGCCGGCTGGCGCGGGCGGCGTGGTGCCTCCGTCGCCGGCTTGCGTGGCGCGCGGCTGCGCGGCTGGCTGGCGGGCTTGCGGCTGCGCGGACGCGGCGTGCTGCTGCCTTCGTCAGACGGCTGCTGGTCGGAATCGTGATCAGGATGGGATGACATAGGAGTACCTGCAAGGTAGCCGGCGGCTGCGCCGGCAGGAAAACGTGTGAGCCGGCAGCGTGCCGGATCAGGAATGCGATGGGGTATCGTCGGTATCGGAAGTGTCAGCAGCGCCGGATGCCTCTCCCGAGGTGTCCGCAACCGCTGGTGCCGTGTTGGCAACACCCGTATTGTCCGCTTCTGTGGCCGCGGAATCAAGCGCCGGCTGCGGCGCGATGTCGAGTTCCGGCTGATCAGTGTCTGGCGCGCCCTCGTGCGCAGGTGGCGATTCCAGGCTGGCGAGCTGCTCCAGCAAGGCGTCCTGGTCAGCATCTTCAAGTACCGGCAGCTGATCCAGCGCCGACAGGCCGAGATCATCCAGGAACTGGCGCGTGGTCGCCAGCAACGCCGGACGGCCGATGGTGTCGCGATAGCCAATGGTCTCGATCCAGCCGCGGTCTTCCAGCTGCTTGATCAGCTGCGAGTTGACCGTGACGCCGCGGATGTCCTCGATATCGCCACGCGTAACCGGCTGGCGGTAAGCGATGATGGCCAGCGTTTCCAGCGTGGCGCGGGTGTAGCGCGGCGGTTTTTCCGGATGCAGCCGATCCAGGTAGTCACGCATCTCCGGCCGACTCTGGAAGCGCCAGCCGGTGGACACGCAGCACAGCTCCATGCCGCCCTGCTCCCAGCTCTGGCCAATCTCGTGCAGCAGCTGTCGAATCGTATCGGGCGCAATCGCATCGTCAAACAGCTGGCGCATGTCGCGCAGCGTCAGCGGCTGCTGGGCACACAGCAGCGCTGTTTCAAGAATGCGACGGGCCTGGAAAGCGTTCATGCCAACACACAAGGAATGGAAAAAATCATGCCAGCGCCTGCAATACCTGCTGCAGGTCCGCCGGCAAGGGCGCCTCGCATTGTATCGGTTGCTGCGTCAGCGGGTGCTGCAGCGACAGGCGGAAGGCGTGCAAGGCCTGACGCTGCAGCCCGGCAACCGGCTTGCCGCCATAGATGGCATCGGCCAGTAGCGGATGGCCCAGATGCTGCATGTGTACGCGGATCTGGTGCGTGCGGCCGGTATGCAGCGTAGCCTGCACATGGCAGACCGGCTGGCCATCCAGCGTACCCTGGCGCAACAGGCGGAAATCGGTACGCGCCGGCTTGCCAGCCTGATGCGCCAGATCCACCACCGCCATGCGCAGACGGTTGCGCGCATCGCGCCCGATGGCGGCATCGACCTCGGTCACGCCGCTGGTCGCCTCGCGCCAGACGCCGTGCGCCAGTGCCTGGTACTCGCGGTGCACCTCGCGTGCCGCAATCTGGCGCACCAGCCCGTCCATGGCGGCACGATCACGCGCCACCACCATCAGGCCGCTGGTATCCTTGTCCAGTCGATGCACGATGCCGGCGCGCGGCAGCATGCGCGATTCCGGGTAATGGTGCAGCAGCGCGTTCAGCAGCGTGCCGCTCCAGTTGCCAGCCGCCGGATGCACCACCAGTCCGGCCGGCTTGTGCACGATGGCCAAGTGCGCGTCTTCGTAGACGATGTCGAGCGGAATATCCTGCGGCACGAAGGCCTGCGATTGCGCTGTAGGACGCAGCTCCAGCTCCAGCCGGTCGCCCACACGCAATTTGGTCGCCGCCTTGGTGCAGGGCTGGCCGAGGCGCCGCAGCAGGCCCTGCTCGATCAGCTGCTGCAGGTAGCTGCGCGAAAACTCCGGCACCTGCTCGGCCAGATAGCGATCCAGCCGCATGCCGTTGCCGGCGATCTCCACCTGCAGCACACGCAGTTCGGCTTCGGCCTCGGTATCGGCCTGCGCTTCGTCTGCGCCTGGCTGCTCATCATCGTCTGTGGCTTGCACTTGCATTTCCTCACTGGTGGCCAAAGTCTGCTGGCTATAATCTTTGGCAATCTGACCCGACCGAAGAGTAGTCATCCATGCCTCAGCCGAATCGCAGCATTCTAATCTCCCGTTACCTCCGTCCCGTCCTGCTGGGCCTTGGCACGGCCACGCTGCTGGCTGCCTGCAAGACCCCGCCCACGGTGCAGGAGAAAACCGCCGACTGGAGCCCCAACCGCATCTACAGCGAAGCGCGTGACGAACGCCTGTCCGGTGGCTACGACCAGGCCATCCCGCTGTACGACGTACTGGAAGCACGTGCCCAGGGCACCCCGCTGGCTCAACAGGCCCAGCTGGAAAAAGCCTATGCCCAATACCAGAACGAAGACTACGTGGATGCCAACCTCACGCTGGACCGCTTCATCCAGATGCACCCGACCAGCCCGGCACTGGACTACGCCTATTACCTGAAGGGCCTGGTCAACTTCAACGAGCAATCCGGCTGGCTGGACTTCCTGAACGCGAATGACCTGTCCGAGCGCGACATGGCGGCCGCACGCGAATCGTTTGCCGCCTTCAAGGAGTTGACGACGCGCTTCCCCAACTCGCGCTACACGCCCGATGCCCGCGCGCGCATGACCTATATCGTCAACGCCATGGCCTCGTCCGAAGTCGCCATCGCCAACTACTACTTCAGCCGCGAAGCCTATGTGGCCGCCATCAACCGCGCCCAGTCCACGCTGACCAACTACCCTGGCACACCAGCCCAGGAACAGGCGCTCGGCATCATGGTGCAGTCCTACCATGCCATGGGCATGGAACAACCGCGTGACGATGCCCTGCGCGTGCTGAAGGAAAACTTCCCGCAGAGCCGTTATCTGGATGTGAACCACAAGGTCAAGGAAAAGCGCTCCTGGTTCCGCCTCTGGTAATCCAGCTGCACCTCACATCCCCATCAGGCCTGAATCATCAGGCCTGATGTGTTTTTGCCAGCTGCTGCAGCGCCTCGTCCAGCGCCGCCTCGTCCGGCAAGCGGCGCACATCGCCCAGCACGCGCAGCAGACGACTGCCGTAATTCTTCTGCAGCAGGCGCGAATCGCCGATGATCAGCACGCCCTGATCGGATTCGCTGCGGATCAGCCGGCCAGCACCCTGCTTCAGCATCACCGCTGTTTCGGGCAGGAAATACTCGCGGAAGGCATTGCCGCCCTCACGCTCCAGCCGTTGCGTACGCGCTTCCACCAGCGGATCCTGCGGCGGCGGGAACGGCAGCTTGTCGATCACCACGAGCTCCAGCGCATCACCTGGCACATCCACGCCTTCCCAGAACGAAGCCGATGCCACCAGGATGCAGCCCTGGCCGCGCTCGCCCTGACGGCCCTCGCGAAAGCGCGCAATCAGCCGCGCCTTGCTCGCCTCGCCCTGCATCAGCACCAGCAGGTCGCTCTCGTGTTGAAGCTGTTCGCGCAGGCGTTCAGCAATCGCACGCAGTCCGCGCAGCGTCGTCGTCAACACCAGCGTACGCCCGCCCAGCACGCGCGCCGATCGCGCCGCCAGATCCGCTACCGCATGCAGATGATCGATACCACCCGGCGGCGGGAAACTGCGCGGCACATAGACAGCGGCCTGTCGCGCGTAATCGAAAGGGCTCTCGACACGCAAGGTCGGCACCTCGTCCAACCCGCAAGGCCGGGTAAACCATTCGAGCCGGTCGTTTTCTCCCAGCGTCGCCGAGGTGAAAATCCATGAGCGTTTCGCTGGCGGCAGCGGTGATTCGACCACGCCCCACTCCGGCTCTGGCAAATCGTCCTCCCAGGGCATCTCGTCTTCGTCTTCCGGTGTCCAGTCCTGCGCTGCTGGCGCTGCCTGGGCCGGCGCCTGCTGCAGCAATTTTTCGCGTACCACCTTGGCGATATCCAGCGGCGATTCCACCAGCCGCAGCATGCCGGAAGCATCCACCCAGCGCACATGGCCGGCGCTGCACGAACGGCGGAACAGCTGCACCTTGTCCAGCAATTCGGTAGCACGCTGGCGCAGGCGGACAAAATCCGGTCCCAGCTCGGACATCATCTCCAGCGCTTCCGAGGCCTGTTGCAGGCGCTCCTGCAGCCCGCGCATCGTTCCCAGCCAGGCGTCCGGATCCAGGCCTTCGGGAATCTCGCCGGTCCAGCGCAGCCGCGTGCCGCTCGCATGGCGTCCACCGGCCAGCCGCCATTCGCGCACCGCCTGTTCCAGATCGCGTGACAGATCCTGCCAGGGTGCCAGTCCGCGCGCCAGCTGCATGCCAGTCGCCAGCATGTCGCGGTTGAAATCCAGCACATGGCTGGTCGACAGTTGCTGGCCCAGAAACTGCGTGCCAATATCGTTGAGTTGGTGCGCCTCGTCAAAAATCACCGTGTGCACGGTCGGCAGCAGTTCGGCCACGCCCGATTCACGCACCGCCATATCGGCAAAGAACAGGTGGTGGTTCACCACCACCACATCCGCCGCCATCGCCTCGCGCCGCGCCAGGTTGACGTGACAGTTCTTGCTGTGCGGGCACTGCTGGCCCAGGCAGTTGTCGCGCGTCGAGGTCACCAGCGGCAGCAGCTGCGAGCGCTCATCCACGCCCTCCAGCTCGCTCATGTCGCCGCTCAGCGTACGGCGCGCAAACTGTTCGATCCGGTGCATATCGGCCTGCAGTTCACGCAAGTGCACCACCGGATCCTGGCGCGCCAGTTCCAGCCGGTACAGGCAGAGATAGCTGCTGCGCCCCTTGAGCAGTGCCTTGCGCAGCGGCAAGCCGAGCAAGCCGGTCAGATACGGCAGATCACGCGTGTAGAGCTGGTCCTGCAGGTTCTTGGTCGCGGTCGATACCAGTACGCGGTCACCGCTGAGCAGTGCCGGAATCAGGTAGGCAAAGGTCTTGCCGACCCCGGTACCCGCTTCCACCACCAGTGCCTCGCTGCGTGCAATCGCATCAGCCACGGCACAGGCCATCTCCAGTTGGCCGTCACGCTGGCGATAGGACGGATTGTCGCGTGCCAGCGGCCCATAGGCCGACAGCATATGGGTAACCTGCTCAGCCAGCTCGCTATGCGGCGGCTGGACGGCATCGGCATCAATCGGGGTACTGCGCATGAAGCCTACTGTACGTGAAAGTGTCAGCTGGCCTTGCCTGGCCATCGGCAAGCCCTATGGCTGCCTCAGGGACTGGGCGTGGCAGGCTTCGGGATCACGCTGACCGGCTGCTGCGGCGCATCGGCGGCCCAGGAAGGCAGACCGGGTCGGGCAGCCTGCGGTGCCGGGGCCGACTGCGCCGCTGCTTCACGCGCCTTGTCGGCCAGACGCAGCTGGCGGTCGATTTCCTTCAGGCGCCGGTCCTGGCGGTTCAGCTCGACCTCCTGCTTTTGCAGCACCAGATCCTGTGCCAGAAAGGCGCGACGCTCCTGCTTCAGGCAGGCATCGACCCAGAAGCGCTGGTAGCAAGCACGCTGGTCGTTTTCC
>JAAYCV010000012.1 GCA_012729605.1 Ramlibacter sp.
ACCGACGCCTTCAACGTGGCGTTCCGCATTCCCAACATGTTCCGCCGCCTGTTTGCCGAAGGCGCGTTCAGCCAGGCCTTTGTGCCGGTGCTGGCGGCCGCGCGCGAGCAGGAGGGCGACGAAGCGACGCGCCAGACGATTGACCGCGTGGCCACGGTGCTGTTCTGGGTGCTGCTGTTCTTCTGTGCGCTGGGCGTGATTGCCGCGCCGCTCCTGGTCTGGCTGCTGGCCAGCGGCCTGCAGCAGGATCCGCAGGGTTTTGATGCCGCCGTCACCATGACGCGCTGGATCTTCCCCTATATCGGCTTCATGTCGATGGTGGCGCTGGCAGCAGGCGTGCTCAACACCTGGAAGCGCTATGCAGTGCCAGCCGCCACGCCGGTGCTGCTGAATATCGCGATGATCCTGGCGGCCTGGTTCGGCGGCCCGTGGTTTGCCAGCATGGGCATCCAGCCGGTCTACGCGCTGTGCGTCGGCGTGATGGTAGGTGGTGTGCTGCAACTGGGTACCCAGCTGATCGCCATGGGGCGTCTGGGCATGTTCCCGCGCATTGGCCTGACCTGGCGCGCCATGCGCGAGGCACTGGCCGATCCGCACACGCGCCGCATCGGCAAGCTGATGCTGCCGGCGATCCTGGGCGTGAGCGTGGCGCAGATCTCGCTGCTGATCAATACGCAGATTGCCTCGCACCTGGCACCAGGCAGCGTGAGCTGGCTGAGCTATGCCGATCGCCTGATGGAATTTCCGACGGCGATGCTGGGCGTGGCGCTGGGCGTGGTGCTGATGCCGCAACTGGCGCGCGCCAAGGCGGCGGATGATCCGCAAGCCTATTCGGCGATGTTGGACTGGGGCCTGCGCCTGGTGCTGCTGCTGTCGGTGCCGTGTGCGGCGGCGCTGCTGTGCTTCTCGCAGCCGCTGGTGAGCGTGCTCTACAACTATGGTGCCTTTACCTCGACCGACGTGCAGCAGACCACGCTGGCGCTGATGGGCTACGGTGCCGGTCTGGTCGGCCTGGTGGCGATCAAGGTGCTGGCACCGGCCTACTATGCGCGCCAGGATATCAAGACGCCGGTGAAGATTGCGATTGGCGTGCTGATTGCGACACAGCTGATGAACCTGGTGTTCGTGCCGCTGCTGGCAGTGGGTGGCCTGTCGCTGTCGATCGCGCTGGCGGCGATGGTGAACGCCGGCCTGCTGCTGGCTGGCCTGCTGCGCCGTGGCAGCTACCGCCCGGAAAAGGGCTGGGCGCTGCTGCTGCTGCGCGTGTTTGCCGCCACGCTGCTGCTGTCGGCCTTCCTGCTCTGGGCCGATGGCCTGGACTGGGTCGATGTTTCCAGCAAGCTGATGCGGCTGCTGCAGTTTGCCGGCATCATGCTGGGCGCGGTGGTGATCTATTTTGGCGCGCTGGCCTTGTCGGGCTTCAAGCTGCGCCAGCTGGTTCGCCGCTAGGCCAGCAACAGCATCGACAAAAAGACAGGGCTGCCTCGCAAGAGGCAGCCCTGTGTCGTTCAGCCGTGGGCTGCCGGACGGATCCGGTCAGCCCTGCGCCTTACGGGGCAGCAAAGTACTGCGTGCTGTACTGGTCCACCGGCAGCTTGCGGATGATGGCACGGCCGCTGGCATCCTTCTCGCTGATGCGGTCGATCCAGGTCTGCAGCACGTCGGCGTCCAGCACGCCAATGTCCATGCGGCGTTCAGCCGGGATATTGGCCAGCGTGGTGTAGCCGTCACCGCCGGTGGCGTTGAAGCTCAGCACGAACAGGCGGTAGGTCTTGTTCATGTCGAGGGCTTTCCAGCTGTTACTGGCCTTGTCGAATGCCTGCAGGTTGCTGGTACGGTTGCCCTTGGCCTGGCTGGCATCGACGTTGAAACGCAGGCCGGCCGAGTAGGGGTAGGGACCGGTAGAACCGCCCTGCTTGAAGGTCGCATCCAGGCCGTCCTCGATCATGGCCTTGGCTTCGGCGCCAGTGATGTCCAGGCGCCACAGCATGTTGCCAAAAGGCAGCACTTCGATCACGTTGGCTGCGGTGACTTCACCCTTGAGCGGAACGCGCACGCCACCACCGCTTTGCAGCGTGAAGTCGGCGCCGCCGTAATCCTGGTTGGCTACGTCCAGATAGGCCTGGGCGACCAGCTGCTGGATATCGCCGCCGCGCAGGCTGACGTCACCGATGGCATTGCACTCGGCGCTGGAGCGGCCGTAGTCGGTGCTGCCTTCACCACCCGGAACACGGCGGCTGCAGATTTCCTGCGGTGCCGTGGCCACGATCTTGGCCTTGAAGACTTCCACCAGCTTCTTGAACGGTTCCAGCACGGCCAGCGCCTTGGCGTCCGGCTGCACCACGCTCAGGAAACCGCTGGCCTTCACGTCATCCTGGATCGCCTTCAGCGTGGCGGCATCCGGAGCGGCCTTGTTGACGATGTAGTCGTCACCGATCAGCACGTGCGGCGTACCGGCACAGTCGGTGACCTTGCCTTCGGCGTCAAAGTTCACCTTCAGTTCGCCGACTACCTTGGCATATTCGTTGGCGTGCACCAGGCAGACATTGTCGCCATCGGCATTCTGCAGGCGCGTCGGGTAGTCGCCAGACGGGCTGCCGGCCTTGTAGGTTTCCAGGCTGTCCGGGCCGAGCAGGGTGTGCGAGTCGCCGCCGACGATCACGTCCACGCCGCGCAGCTGGGCTGCCAGCGCCTTGTCGGCTTCATAGCCGATGTGCGACATGACGATGATCTTGTTGACGCCATCCGCCTTCAGCTGGTCGATGCTGCGCTGGGCCGCAGTCGCTTCCTTCTCGAAGGTGGTGTCCGGATCGGGGCTGGAGGATTCCTTGGTCTTGCCGGCCACGGTCAGGCCGACGATACCGATCTTCTGGCCGTCACGCTCGACCACGATGTGCGGCTGCACGTAGCCGGGGGCCTTCTGCGGGTTCAGCGCGGAATTGGCACCGAACTGCACGTTGGCCGACAGCACCGGCGTCTTGCACTGGGCCGGGTCCTTGTGCAGGAAGTCGATGAACTGCTTCAGGCCGCTGTCGCCCTTGTCGAATTCGTGGTTGCCCAGCGCGAAGGCGTCAAAGCAGACGGTGTTCATCAGTGCGGCATCGGCTTCGCCCGGCTGGCCAGCGCGGTTGAAGTAGAGCGTGCCGGTGATGGCGTCGCCGGCATGCAGCGCCAGCACGTTGTCATTGTTCGCGCGGATGGCCTGGATCATGGCGGTGACGCGCGGGAAGCCGCCGGCATCGACGCT